>JAHELX010000014.1 GCA_024643945.1 Anaerolineales bacterium | reverse complement strand
GCCACAATATGCAGGATATCTTTGCCGTTGCCGACCGCATCGTGATTATGCGGCGAGGGCTCAAGGTCGGCGAGCGTAAGGCCGCCGAGACCACTGTGGATGAGATTGTCAGCCTGATGGTGGGCGCTGAAGTGGTACGCGAAATGGGCGTCATTCCGAAGGCCTTGGAGGAGGCCAAGGGAACTTCAGGTTCTCCTTCTGAACTATGAAAAACGGAAACCCAGCCTCATAGGAGACCTAAGTTGGGTAAAATGCCAGCAATTGTGCGAGGTGTTTCACGTCGTCCATCTGCTCCAGATGATCGACGGTCTCTTTCAGTTCTCTGCTTTTCTTTTCTCCGACGACCTCCGCCGTCAGCCAACGGAATTTCTCCGCCAGTTCGACATCGCTCAGTGGATTACCGGGATCCCCTTTGGGAGATTCCACCGTCGTCGTGAAGTCTCCTCGGCTGGTGTGAAGCGTTAATCTGATCGCTGTCTTTTCGGGAAAAAGCCGATCGAGTTCAGGGTCGACGGAGACTTTTACTCTTTGTGCCAGTCCCAGAAGCTCAGGGTCCTGCAAATTGGCTTCTGTGAGCTCACCTGGCCCGATCCTTCCCCGTGACAGGGCCAGTGCTATCGAAAAGGGAATGCTGTACTGGGCCGCCACCGTGGTGACGGGTCTATAGTCACAGAGCATAGTGATCGGCTGAAAGCCTTCCACACGGATCTCCTCGACCTCTTCCAGGCGCAGGCCGTGTTCCCCGGCCAATGTCAGAACGCCGTCAATAGCCGGATGCGACCACCGGCAAGAAGCATAAGGCTTGAAGTAGATTCTGAGAATGGCATAGTCCTCTCCCAGGTTCTGAACCAATTGAGTCGTGTCGTATCTCCCTGACCTGTCCAGCACATCCTCAGGCCCGGCGAAGCCTTCTCGGGCCATAAAGACAGAGGAACACCCCACCATACCAGCCCAACCGATGACCTCTTTGACCATACTTTCATGTACGAAATCGCCACCCGGAGGAAACGGGCCATGGGCAGCCACGATGCCAAGCGCATGTTGAAAAGTCCGTCTGTCGAGCCTCAGAAGTTTACCCGCTGCGGCCACACTTCCAAAACCACCCCAGATGCCAGTAGAGTAGCGGCCTGACCTGTAGTTCGGTAACATAGCGACGCTCGCCCGCGTCGCCATTTCATAGCCGGCCACGACAGACGCCAGGAATTCACCCCCGCTGGCGCCTATCGTTTCGGCGACGGAGAGCGCAGTGGGAATGACAGCCGCCCCCGGATGCCCCATAGCCCGGCGATGACCATCGTCCATGTCCAGCGCACTGGCACAGATGCCATTAACCCAAGTGGCACCAACTTCGCTCAGTCGGTAAGGAGAGCCAATGAGCGTAGCATTCCCTGGTGCGAACTGCTCATGAGCAAAGCGCGTGCTGACTTTGCTCATCTTGGTTCTGCTGCCCGCGATGGCCACGCCCAGTAGATCCAGCACGCATCGCCTGGCCTGTGAGATCACGCTGTCGGGCAACAAGTTGTAGTCAAGGTGTTGCACAAAGTTTATCAATTCATCTGTCGCAGACACAGGCATAACCTCGGGATACTTGGGGGTTGTGGCCCATGAACTACAGCCACTTCAAATCAATACGATTATGAGGTGCCCAATACCACTCAAATCGAAGCCCCCGTCCCCGCGCGGCTGAGAGCGATTCAACTTCGCCAAAGACGCTTCGGGACGAGGGCTCGTACGACAAAATCCGCATCTCTCCCAATGACGACACGCGATCAAACAGATTGAGTCGGCCCTTCCAGCAGATAGCGCTTCAACTCTTCGACCGTCATCTCTGCCAGGCCCAACTTTTCCATCGTCCGCCCTCCCTGCCAGTAATCTGTGTCGTGGATCACAGAACTGATATGAATCAGTGCCCGGGCGGTAGGAGTGGGCACCTCCAGCATCTCACCCAACGAGGCCCAGAGGACCATGCCGATGGGGATATCTTCGGAAATGTAGCGGGTCTTGGCGCTGAATGGCCCCTTGCTGCTGACGGCTGCGAAATCGGACCAGGGTTTTTGGTATCGGTACTCGTAATATTCTTCGAAGGGCACAGGCTTCACATCCAGAGCACGCAGCAGGGCCATCCTCTCCGCTTCCAGCGCATGCAGTAGCTTCATCACTGAAGGGGTAAACCCCTCTTTGTACATCCAGAACTCGCCTTGGGAGTACTCGATGCGACCCAGGTTGAAAATCACACCTATAGGGTGAAGGAGAATGTTTGGATTGTACAAGCCTATTTCCAGCACGTGGGTCGCTGGGGTGAGCATAGGGTATGCCGGTTTCGTAGCTTCGATCACGGCTTCATTATCTTTTGCGGGGAAGGCGGCGATCACCTCTCGCACGGCTGAACCAGAATGAACGTTCACCCAGGCCGGCCCGCGCAAGCGGCAAGCGTAGGGGAGAGTCACCGCTTCAGCGATATATATTTTCTTAGTGATGCCCCTATCTCTGAACGTCCGGGCAACCTGTAGAGCACCACCTGAACCGGGGAACAATATGATAGTCTGATTCTCTTCCAGGTGTGGTACACATAACTCAGCTACATCTTCGTGTGCTAATGCTTGCGTCACCACGAAGATGTGGCTCACACCTTTGATAGCCTCAGCAATATCCGTGGTGATCAGATCCAGTTCGGCGAAACCTTCGCCTACCACGCCGGTGATCTTGATACCACCCCGCTCCTGCGCCGGCCGAATGTTGTCTGCGAAGCGGGGCAGCTCGTAAAATCGGACCGGAAAGCCTTTCAAGGTCATATGGGCAGCCATCGCATGACCGCCGTTGCCGGCGCCGATAACGGCAATGCTATCTACAGTTCTAGGTGGCATGGATTGTTCCTCCTCAGTTATCTGTATATTGTTATGTATAAGATTTGGGATCCATAATATCACGCATACCGTCACCCAACAGGTTGAAGGCCAGGACCGTGATGAGGATAGCCAGTCCGGGGAAAACGGAGAGCCACGGCGCACTGGTCAGATATTGGGTACCGTCCCGGATCATAGTGCCCCAGGCTGGCGTCGGAGGCGAGACACCCAGGCCGATGAAGCTCAGGTTGGCCTCGACGCGAATGGCGGTGGCAGCATAGACACTGGCCAACACAATCGCCTCACCCAAGACGTTGGGCAGTATGTGAGCGCGTACCATTCGGAGTCTGCTCACACCGATGGCCCGGGCAGCCAGCACGTAGTCGTTTTCTTTAACGCTTAGAGTCGTGCTGTGGACAATCCGCACGAATGCCGGTGAGAGCATAATCCCAATGGCAATGATCATCTTTGATATCCCAGAGCCCAGGACGGCCAGCACCATCAACCCCATGATCAGGCTGGGGAAAGCCATGAGCACATCCACGGACCTCATCACAACGTCCTCGACCTTGCCGCCGCTGTACCCTGCCATAAGACCCAGAAATGTACCGATCACGCCGCCCAACAGGACAGATAGGACGCCCACCTCGAGCGACACCCTCGTCCCATAGATAATGCGCGAGGTGATATCTCGCCCGTAGGTATCCAGGCCCATAAGGTGCTCCGAGCCAGGCGGCTCCAAGCGGCTACGGGTATCCTGTTTCACCGGGTCAAAAGGAGCAAGCAGAGGCTGAGCCTTTCGCCCTTGAAGCCAGGCGACGAACCAGTCGTCGGCAAAGACAGCTACAAAAATAATGAGGATGACCAGAACAAGGCCAATGAGAGCTGTCCGGTTTCGAGTGAAAGTCTGCCACAGTCTTTGCCTATGACTACGCAATTGCACCATGGGTTGCCCGAGGGTAGTTGTATCTTGATTCATAAAGCGCACCTCAATGGCTTAACCGCGGGTCTAGCAATCCGTAGGTCAGGTCCGTGAGCAAGTTGATGCCCACCACGAAGGCGGCGTAGATCACCATGACCGATTGCAGAGCCGTGTAATCGCGCTGCAGGATCGCGCCAACCAACATCTTGCCCAACCCAGGTCGGGAAAAGATCACCTCCGTTAAGACCGAATCGCCGATCAAGCTGGCAGCCCAGAAACCAGTGATAGAGACGATAGGGAGCAAAGCTGCACGCAGCGCGTGCCTGAGCAGCACCACTCGCTCCGCCAAACCTTTGGCCCGGGCCGTCCTCACGTAGTCCTCATTAAGCACGTTTAACATGGCTGAACGGGTGAGCCGGGTGACAGAAGTAGTCATAATCAGGCCAAGCGTCAGGGCAGGAAGGACCAGGAACTTGAGACTGGCGAATGGTGCCTCTATAAGATCCCCGCCTCCCACAGCCGGCAATACGTTGAGCTTGATAGCGAAAAGGATGATCAGCAGGATGCCGAAGTAAAAGGCCGGTACAGAAAGTCCCACCAGAGAGATGATACGCCCCAAGTAATCAATGAGATTGTTGCGGTTCACAGCGGTGAACATCCCCAGCGGGATGCCAAGGACAACGCCGATCAGCACCGCAGCAAAGGTGAGTTCCAGAGTATAGGGCAAAACATGGGCTATTTGTTCGCTGATAGGCTTGCCACTGATCAGGGATTCTCCAAAATCCCCTCGGAGCAAGTTACCCAGAAAGCGCATATATTGCACGACGAGGGGGTCATTCAATCCCATTCTCTCTCGCAGTGCTGCCACCGCCTCTTTCGAGGCGTAATCGCCCAGAGCGGCCACGGCAGGGTCACCGGGGATAACACGGACGACCAGAAAAACCAGGGTGAAGACGGCCAGGAGTATGGGAATAGCGAGAATAATCCGCCTGATGATGTATCTAAGCATAATTCTCACCTGATGATAAGTATGGGGTGGTAAGTAAGAGCAAGTCGCCCAGAAGATGCTAACCTATGCCTTGCCCCTACCTGTGAGAATATTCCACCGAAAATCCTGAAGGCCCAAGATCTACAAGCCGGGGACCCCCCAAGAGTCCCCGGCTGCCTATTGCAAAGAGCTATCTCTTGATACTGGTTTTTTCGGTGATACCTGGATAAAGGGCCAATACGGAGACCAGGTCGTGCCCATAGTCCACGGCATCAGAGCGGGCGTAGACCTGCTGCTGGTAGTGGAGAGGATAAGCAACCATGTCTTCCAAGATCTTGACTTGCGCATCCTTCCACATTTGTACCTGCTTTTCAGGGTCGGTCTCCAACCTCGCCTCTTCAATCAGGTCGTCAATCTTATCGTAGTGAGAGAAGTTGGTGTCTGGCTTGGCCCCAGTGACGACGATAGAGTCGGAGTGGAAGAAGCGGGTGAGGTAGACGTCGGCATTGGGCCGCCAGGCGATGTAGACAATGATGGGGTTCACGTCTTCCCTGATCTGGGCGTGCATAGTGGAATGGTCGACCACGTTGACCTTCATATTGACGCCCACTTCGGCCAACTGGGCCTGCATGTTCTCATAAATGCGGCGATAGCCGGTCATCTCAGAGGTAATAACTTCTAGATCGAAGCCATCGGGGTAACCAGCGTCAGCCAGCATCTGCTTGGCCTTCTCCCGGTCTACGTCGTAGGCCAGGCCCAAGTCCTCAGCCTCCTGCTGCGTCAGACCGCCAGCCAGGAACTTGGCCGGCACCGGTGAGTAAACATTCTCGGCAACCGGCTCGCCAAAGAGAGCCAGGAACTCATCGCGATCCATAGCATAGGCCAGCGCCTTACGCACCTCCGGATTGTCCAGCGGGGGCTTAGTCGTGTTAAAGTGGACAGTGGCTACCTCGCCGACGCCAAAGACGTCCACGGCAAAGCCTGTCTCGCCTTGCATTTTTTCCACCCATACGATGTCAGGTATGCCGTTAATCACGTCCAATTCGCCGGCCAGCAGGCCAGCCTCACGGCTGCTGATGTCGGCCATGTAACGATATTCGACACCGTCGAGCAGCGGCTTACCCCGGAAGTAGTCCGGATTGGCCTTCAACGTAACCTTTTCCTGCGGGCTGTAGCCATCGAATATGAAGGGACCTGTTCCCACGGGATGGGTCTTGAACTTGTCGTCGCCCAAAGCCTCGACCGCTTGCTTGCAGACGATGAACCCGCCGGAATAGTTGGCCACCTTGGGGTAGAAAAGCACGGGCGAAAGCGGATTCTCCAGGACGATCTTGACGGTATAATCGTCCACTGCCTCAAAGGTCATGCCATTGTACTCGCCGGCATAGGCCGAACGCTCGGGGTTAGCCGACTTTTCCAGGGAGTAAACCACGTCCTCAGAGGTCAGTTCGTAGGACGGAATATTGCCGGAGGGGTGGCACATGACGCCTTTGCGCAGCGTAAAGGTCCACACCTGCTTCCCATCCACCATCTCCGACGTGGGCAATTCCTCCGCCAGATCCGGCTCCATAGCCTCGAACGAGCCATCTCCTGGTTTGTAGCGTAGCAAGCCGTTGAAGATCATGTCCACCAGGCCGCGGGCCTCAGTTGTGGTGGCAAAGTGGGGGTCGAGGGAGCTCAGATCGGCTGCGTTCTGGCCGATTCGCAGGATGGCCGGCTCCGCCATTGGTTCCGGAGTAGCCGTGACGACCACTTCCTTCTCAACTTCTTTGACCACTTCCACCGTTTCAACAACTTTGACGGTCTCACCCGCCACCTCTTTGGTGACAACCACTGTTTGAACAATTGTCTCCGGGGTAGGAGTTGCACCGCATTGAGCTGCCAGCAAGGTTAACAAAACCGTCACCAAGAACAGCAAGAGCGCCGTTCGTTTTGAGAACATGTCGTTTCCTCCTCCTCTAAGGTTGAGAAATAATAAATGGTTTTGGGGTATTGGCTAAGTTAGAAGTTGCCCCACAGGCAAAGTGCTGAGGGCAGAGATGCAGAAAGTGTAGCCGAGTGTATCACCTCCTTTCCACGTCCCGCATAGGACGCATTCAAGGCAAAGCCACGTCAATGAGACGAGAAGACCTGGCTAAGCTCAAAAAGGGCCGCCTTACTGGGCAGTACTGAACCTTGCCAACCTATATGAAAACGCTCATCTGGGGCGACAAGCTGGAAGTGATCGTATCTTGCCGGAAAGGTGTATAATCAATCGGCTTGTAATGAGTGAAAACGCATCCACCTGGTAGTGTCTTGACGACCAGGAATGATAGTAACCGTACGGGGTGAAACAATCAGGCAGAGGTAGCATGGTTGTGTAAGAGAAGTATGTGTCACCTGCCTGCGCTGCCCTTTCTGCAGAGAATCTAGGGGACTTGACCGATCTCAGGTACCAAAGGTCTTGCTTCCCACATCGTGGCGCTTACTTGCAGAACTACTGCATATGTGGGCATACAATCTGGCTTAGTTGAGCTGTGCAAATCCAAATGTCATCAACCTTTGCACATTATATAGTAAACCCATAGTTGCTGTCAACCGCTTTCTGAATAGGGTCTGTCCAAATTTTAAGTAGTCAGAGCTGGCAGGTTTCTGAGACACGTGGGATCTCCCGAAATCCGGGATGTCCCGCTTGCAAAGTGCTTGTCCAATAATAACTTTGCACTTCAATCGGCAAATCAGGCGTAAACTGATTGCAAAAGTAACAAGTTATTTCTGGACAAGTGCAAAGGAGGTAGGAAATCACGGTCGCTCCCTCGAATCTTTGAGATTTCTCATCTCTCAGGTATAATTTGTCTCTAATCACAAGGGAAAAGGCAACTCGTTGACCAAAAGAGAATTCAGGCTAGAAAACGAATATCATTACAATCGCTCCGGGCCGGTGCGTTGGATTATCTCGCATGCCGTGCGCTACCCACTCTTCCCATTGGCGATGCTCCTGGCGGCTGTCTTCAACAACCTCTTCTACAGCTATGTCCAGGTCTTTATTGGCCAGGGTTTCACCCTGATCACTACTCCCGGCTGGCATACAACCGCGTTGTTGGGGCTGGCCTTGGGGGTGTTGGGCGTGGCCCTGGGGCAAGGGGTGACGGGATTGGTACGCAACTACGCCGGGGAGTTCCTGGCCCAGCGCATTGAACGGGATGCTCGGGATGAGCTGTATGCCAGCCTGCTGGGTAAGAGCCAGACCTTTCACGGCCGACAGCGGATTGGGGACATCATGGCCCGCGCGACCAACGACGTGCACACGCTCAACCTGATGTTCAGCCCCGGCCTGATGCTGATCACCGACTCGATGATGGCGGCCATCGTCCCCTTATTCCTGATCGCCCAGCTCCGCCTCGAACTGTTGCTGGTGCCGGCTATCTTCCTTGGTTTGTTTGCCATCACTCTCGCCGACTACAATCGGAGGCTCAAACCGGTCAGCATTGCTATGCGCGAGCAATTTGGGACAATGAACGCCGGGTTGGCAGAGGCCATTGCTGGAATTGAAATCGTCAAAGCCAACGTGCAGGAACGGTATGAGCGGGCTAAGTTTACCCATAACGCTGGCCTATTTCGCGATTATTTTGTGCGCCAGGGTGAAATCCAGGCCCGTTATCTGCCGATGTTGATGTTCAGCCTGGCCTGGGCTGGCGGCTTCTTGCATGCGTTGCTGCTCTGGCGAGCAGGTGTCATCAGTTTGGGCCAGGTAGTCACCTTTATGGGGCTGATGAGTGTATTTCGCTTTACCACTTTTATCTCTATCTTTTCCTTCAACCTGGTGCAGTTGGGTGCGGCCAGCGCCGAGCGGATTCTGGTCTTAATCAACACCGAAACGGAGCTAGATGAAAATGAGGCTGGCGTTGCCCACCCGATCCAGGGTGAAGTTGTCTTTGAAAATGTCAGTTTTAGCTATAATGGGACGCCAGTGCTGAAAAACATCAGCTTTACAGCTCCACCAGGGGAGACGATTGCCATTGTCGGCCAAACTGGCTCCGGCAAAACAACCCTCACCCGGCTCATCAATCGCATTTTTGACGCCGATAGCGGGCGGGTGCTGGTCGATGGGCTGGACGTGCGTGACTGGAGCCTGGAGTCGCTTCGCTCGCAAATCTCGACTATCGAGCAGGATGTGTTCCTCTTCTCCCGCACCCTGGCTGAGAACATCGCCTTTGGCTGTGCCGATGCCAGCCAGACGGCAATTGAGCAAGCAGCGCACGAAGCCCAGGCGCACGAGTTTATCACCAGCTTTCACAATGGTTATGAGACCGAGATAGGCGAGCGGGGTGTGACCCTCTCCGGGGGGCAGCGGCAGCGAATCGCCATTGCGCGTGCATTTTTGACCAACCCGCGTATCTTGATTCTGGATGACAGCACCAGCGCCATAGACAGCGCCACCGAGGACCAGATTCAGCGGGCCATGCGCCGTATCAGCCGGCAGCGGACCACGTTTCTCATCACCCACCGGCTCAGCCAGATTCGCTGGGCCGACCGCATCCTGGTCCTGCGCCGCGGCGAGTTGGTGGATCAAGGGACGCACGAGGAACTGTTAGCACGCAGCGCCGACTATAGGCGCATTTTTGCACGATATGACTAAAGGAGTTAGCTGTTAGCCGCCAGCAGTCAGGCCCAGTCACTAACAGCTATAATAGAAGACTATGGGTTTTATAATGGACGGCCTCGACACCGAGGCTTATGACCGCAACTATAGTGATAGAGAATTGCTTGGCCGAATTGTCGGCTATTTCCGCCCATATACCCGGCAGATGATTATGATCGCCGTCGTGATCTCTTTGAGCGCGGTGGCCGGAAGCGGCGGGCCTATTCTGATCGCCAAAGCAATTGATATTCTGAACGTGGCGAGAACCCCATCCGTCGGGGTCATCCTGCTGCTAACTGGGGGTATACTTGGCCTGGGCCTGGCAGCCTGGACCTTCAATTATATCCAGCAGCTCTTCTCGGCCCGGGTCGTGGGGAACGTAGTCCTCAAGCTGAGGGAAGATGCCTTTGAGGCGACCATCCAGCACGATCTCTCCTTTTACGACGAATATCCCTCTGGCAAAATTGTCAGCCGGGTTACATCTGATACCCAGGATTTTTCTGATGTTGTGACGTTAAGTGCGAATCTGCTGGGTCAGGTGATTCTGGTCGCCTTTCTCACCATCTGGTTGTTCAGCATCGACTTCTGGCTGACCTTATTGTTGTTGGGCATGACCCCCATCGCGGTCGCCACCGCCCTCAGCTTCCGGCGTATCGCCCGAACGGTGACTCAACGCGCCCGGCGAGTCACGGCCAAAATCAACGCCCAGATTCAGGAGTCGATCAGCGGGATCACGGTGGCCAAGAGCTTTCGGCAGGAACGCGCCATCTACACGACCTTTGCAGCCACTAATGAGCAAGCCTACCAGGTGGGGCTACGCCGTGGCCTGACGCTCAACACGATTTTCCCTGTCATGGGCCTCGCTTCCGGCCTGGGGATAGCGACGTTGGTCTACGCTGGCGGGTTGGCAACTCGCTACAGCGGGGTCAGCCCCGGCAATTGGTACCTGTTTATGCAAGCGATAGGCTTCTATTGGTTCCCGCTAATCAATATCGCTTCTTTCTGGAGCCAGTTCCAGGACGGCCTCTCTGCGGCAGAACGGGTATTTGCGTTGATTGATGCCGAGCCTAAAGTGACTCAGATAGCGGCAGACCCGGTGGAAAAGCTGAATGGCCACATAGAATTCCGCCATCTCGCCTTCAAATACACGGATGAAGAGAGCGTACTGCCTGACTTTTCGCTGGAGATCAGGCCCAAGGAGACACTGGCCCTGGTGGGGCACACCGGCGCAGGTAAGAGCAGCGTAGCCAAACTGATCGCTCGTTTCTATGAGTTTCAGGCTGGCCAACTTCTGATTGACGCCCAGGAGATCCGCCGTCTTGACCTGGGCCAGTATCGCCAGCAGATCGGGCTGGTCCCGCAGGAGCCATTTCTCTTTTCCGGCAGTGTTCGGGATAACATTCGCTACGGCCGGCCGGGAGCGACCGAGGAGCAGGTGTACAAAGCAGCCATGGGTATTAGCAACGGAGATTGGCTGGCCGCCCTATCAGCCGGGCTAGATACCGATGTAGGTGAGCGAGGAGCCAACCTCTCTATGGGGCAACGGCAATTGGTTGCCCTGGCACGCGTGCTGCTTAAAGACCCTGCCATCTTCATCCTGGATGAAGCCACTGCCAGTGTGGACCCCTTTACCGAGACACAGATTCAGGACGGGCTGGAAACCATCATGCGCGATCGGACGGCGATCGTCATTGCCCACCGGCTATCTACCGTCAAGCACGCCGACCGGATTATTGTCGTGGACCACGGCCATATCATCGAAGAAGGTACACACGACACGCTGATGGCCCAGGGCGGCCATTATGCTGAACTGTACAATACGTATTTTCGGCATCAGTCGTTGGAGTACATTGAAAGCTTTGTAGCCGATGAGGAGAATGCTGAAAAAGTCCAACAAAGGATGTAGATGATAACGCCAATCGAAAATTGCCACGACTTATTGAAGATTTTCAGGCGACTAGGTATTGACAACCATATGAATATCATGGTATATTGGTAACGGTACCATATGGTACCGTTACCTTATAGGTACCTGTTTTGCACCAAAGCAATGCTGTTCTGTGCTTTAATATCCCTCTCCCCTAGAAATGTATCCCAACTTCAGGTATGTGACCCATGCCCACGATACGCGATGTGGCAAAGCGAGCAGGCGTTGCTCCCACCACAGTCTCACGAGTGGTCAATAACTCCGGCTATGTCAGCAAGGAGACGCGGGAACGTGTTGAGGCAGCTATTGCCGAGTTGGGATATGTCCCCAATATATTAGCCCGCAGCCTTCGTTTCAAAAAGACTAACACATTGGCACTCGTTTTGCCCGACATCACCAATCCCTTCTGGACCACGGTCGCTCGTGGTGTGGAGGACGCAGCCAGTGATCGCGGATTCAACGTGATCCTGTGCAACACGGACGAGTCCGAGACTGAGGAAGCCAAATATCTGACTGTGCTGCTACAAAAGCAGATAGATGGCATCGTGTTGGCCCCTGCACGGAGTACAGCCGGGCCGGTCGAGTTCATTCAGAAGCAAGGCGTGCCAGTGGTGGTATTAGACCGCCGGGTACCGTGTACCCGGGTCGATATCGTGCGGGGCGACTCTGTGAAAGGGGCCTATCGCGTCGTCCGGCTTCTGCTGGCACTGGGACACCGGCGGATTGCCATATTGACCGGACCGCAAGATGTCTCCACAGCCGTAGACCGCGTAGCTGGCTATCGTCAGGCGCTGGTCGAGACCGGCCTGGACGCTGACGGAGAGCTGGTCTACTATGGTGAGTTCACTCATGCAAGCGGATATGAGATGACGCAGCAGGTTCTGACCACAGCATCGCGGCCAACCGCATTGTTCGCGGCCAACAATTTCATCGCTATCGGCTCCTTAAGAGCATTGCGAGATGCCGGGCTGCGGGTGCCGGAAGATATGGCGCTGGTGAGTTTCGACGACCTCCCGCAGGCGTTTGTCATCGATCCATTCCTCACAGTAGTAGCCCAGCCTGCTTACGAGATGGGACACCAAGCCACCGAGCTGTTGCTGGCCCGCTTGTCCGGGTTGGCTCCTCTAGAGTATCAAGAGATTGTATTGCCGACTGAGACAATCGTGCGTAGATCGAGTGGGCCACCACCCGATAGGCAGAGAGCCATGAAGGGCCTGTCAGACACTGCAAATAACATGGGCCCAATGGAAGTATTGACAGATATATAATTTTTCGTATGTAAGTTAACGGTACCATATGATACGGGTACCATACAGTGCCTCCCTTTGTCGCAAGCAACGACGACGTTCCTCTGATCACTTTCGATGAGCTAGATTTGAATGTCCCTTGTCAGACCCAATCCAATCGTGGTGGCGTAGTCGATTTAGTGCTTAACCGAATTGAAGATAGCACGAGTCCCCAGGAAATCCTGCCCTCCTCATTCGGCAGCGCTGTGCGCACCACGACGAGGGATGAGAGGAAAGGGGGTGATGACGACTCGAAAGAAAGCTGCAGTGGGCACACCGATCCCGAGAATCGGTGACCATCGGCAATTGTCGGTACCAGGTCTATGCTTGTTCAGTCAATATGACTCCAAGGAGGAGACCCCATGAAATCCAAGTTCTGGATCATCGTCGCATTACTCACGCTCATCGCCACCCTGGCCGCCCAGTGTGGCGCACCGGCCACCGTAGTGGTCACCAAAGAGGTGGAGAAGATCGTCACTAAAGAAGTGGAGAAACAGGTGGTGGTCACCAAAGAGGTGGAGAAACAGGTGGTGGTCACCAAAGAGGTGGAGAAACAGGTGGTGGTCACCCCCACGCCTGAGGCCAAGCCCTACGAAGGACTGGAAGTCAATATCCTGACCTTCACCGGCCCGCAGATCGCCGAACCGCTTCAGCGGCGCGGCCCGGACTTCACCGCACTGACCGGGGCTAAGATCAACGTGATTATCGTCCCCTTCAGCGACCTGTATCAGAAGATCCTGACCGACGCGGCGACGGGGACGAATGCCTTCGACGCGTGGGTGTTCGCGCCGCAGTGGATGGCGGACTACATCACTCCTGGCTATATGGAAGACCTGACCGACCGGATCAAAGCCGACCAGGCCATCCAGTGGGATGACATCGCTCCCTTCTTCCGCAACTTCAGTGCTATGTATAATGGCCGCACCTACACCATCCCGCTGGACGGTGACTTCCATATGGTTTACTACCGCACCGACCTGCTGGAGCAGGAGGGTATGAAGCCGCCGGAGACATGGGAGGACTACCTTACTATCGCTGCGTTCTTCCACGGCAAGGACCTCAACGGCGACGGCGACCCCGACTACGGGTCGTGCATTTCGAAGAGGCGCGGCACCCAAGGCTGGCAATTCGTCTGGTCATTCGTGACCCCCTACGTGCAGACTCAGGGCACCAGTCAGGGCGCCTTCTTTGACACTGAGACGATGAAGCCCTTGGTGGACAATGATGGCTGGCGGAAGGCCATGGAGATCTTCAAGGAGACCTCTAAGTATGGCCCGCCGGAAGAACTGAACATGGATGTGGGTGACACGCGCAGCCTATTTGTGACCGGTCGGTGCGCCCTTTCCCTGGACTGGGGAGACATCGGCACACTGGCCATCGATCCAGAGACTTCTAAGATGATGGACAAGGTGGGCGCTGTCGTCACGCCCGGCACTACCGAGGTGGTTGACTTCAAGACCGGCAAGCTGGTAGCCTGCGACGAAACCACGTGTCCCTACGCCGTGAACAGTGTGAACCACGCCCCTTATGCATGCTTCGGCGGCTGGTCGGCCGGGATCAACGCTGCTGCTAAACCAGAGGTTAAGGACGCGGCCTACGCCTTTTTCTCCTACATGAGCCAGCCGGCCCAGTCCAACGTGGACGTCACCATCGGCAAGACTGGCTTCAACCCCTACCGCACGTCCCAATTCCTGAATCGTGAACAGTGGGTCAAAGCGGGCATGAGCCCGCGGGCGGCTGCTCTCTACCTGGGCGCCATCGAGGATAGCCTGGCCAGCCCGAACATGGTGCTGGACCTGCGCATCCCGCAGAATCAGCGCTACCTGCAGATTGTGCTGGACACTGCCATGAGCCAGTACCTGGCGGGTGAGATCGACCTGGACCAATACCAGAAGCAAGTGTACGATGGCTGGGAAGAGATCACCGACGAACTGGGCCGCGATACACAACTGGAAGCCTACCGGGGTTCACTGGGCATCGCCACCAAGTAGCCTGATTTGAGATGACGTTCCCGGGCGCTGGGAGCTTCCGGGAAGGCGAAATTTGTTCGACGATAACCTCAAGGCCTGACCCGGACAGGACAGGGCCGGGCCTTGAGGCTCCCTCTCTTATCAAGATAGGCGGGAGAGACCGATGCAAATTGAACAAACATCTCAGGAGTCGGCCGGCTCCGCCGCCGGCCTTGGAACCAATCGCCCTCAGGAAAGCCGATGGCGTGGGCTGGGCACCCGAGCAGAGCAGATGGCCGGCAATGTCTTTATATGGCCCGCGGTCCTGGTCGTGCTTTTTTTGTCCATCTTCCCCTTAATCATCTCCCTGTATCTGTCGTTGTCACACTTCAAGTTCGTCAAGGGCGGGTTCGAGATCAAGTTTGCCGGGCTGGCCAACTATCGTAAGTTGTTGTTGGGCAGCGAGCAAACGCACTTCTTGGGCCTGATGGCCGATCCCTCGCCGCTCGGGTGGCTGGTAATTGCCATCGTGGTGGTGCTTTTGGCTTGGAGCCTGGCGCGCTATATCAGCAGCCAGCAGCGCTCTGTCGGAGGACTCATCGGGCGCGTCCTGACCGTCGTGTTGTTGGGCCTGCTTGCCTGGCTCTTGGTGCACACGCTTAGCCCCACCGGCCGGCCAGGTACGGTAGTCATTACCCTGCTCTACGTGTTTATCGGTATCGCCGTCCAGTACCTGCTAGGTCTGGGCCTGGCGATGCTGACCACCCAACACCTGCCCGGTCGCCGCTTCTTCCGCGTGGTCTTCTTGCTGCCCATGATGATCACACCGGTAGGGATTGCCTATACGTTCCGCATGTTGACCGACACTGACAAAGGGCCTTTCCAGCCCATGTGGCAGGCGTTGGGGCTGGGCCTCTACTCGTGGGTCAACGATCCATGGGGGGCGCGGGCGGCGGTGATGATCAGCGACATCTGGCAATGGACGCCCTTCATGTTTATTGTGCTACTGGCCGCTTTAGAGGGTCAGTCCATGGAGCTGATTGAGGCCGCCCTGGTGGACGGGGCCAACCGCTGGCAAACCTTCTGGCACATCACCCTACCCCAGATTCTTCCGGTCAGCACCACTCTGATCCTGATCCGTATGATCGAAGCCTTTAAGATTGTAGACCTGCCCAACGTGTTGACCAACGGTGGCCCGGGCACGGCCACCGAGTCACTGACACTGCAAGCCTATATTTCCTGGCGCTCCCTCGACCTGGGCGGGTCAGCAGCCATCGCCTATATGCTATTGTTTCTCGTCTCCTTTATTGGGATGACTTATATAACCCTGTTCCGGCGCCGTGTGGAGGAGGTATGATAGAGATGGTGAGATTCCTGTTCCGGCACAAATCACTCTCTGCTCCATCTCCCGCGGAGATGGCCTTATCATATCTTGCCTTGGGAATCTGGACGATAGTAGTGCTGTTCCCACTCTATTGGCTTTTTGTTACTTCCTTTAAGCTGCCTATAGACGTAAACAGTGGCCCCTTTTACCTACCATTCGTTGATTTCAAACCGTCGCTGCATGCCTGGAATTACATCCTGGTGGGTGATTTGGCTAACGATACCAGGCGCAACTACCTCAACACGGCCATTGTGGCACCCGTCAGTGCCGGACTGGCCCTGTTGCTGGGGACGGGGGCGGCCTACGGCCTGACACGCTTTCGGTACCAGCCACGCCTGGGCGCGGTCCTGGCTTTCATCGGCTGCCTGGTATTGGCAATCTTTGCCATCACCCTGGGAGTGCACTGGCAGATCGCCATAGTCGTCGGCATCGTCCTCTTCATTCTGTTATTACAAACGATTGGCAAGCGCTTTAAGCGCTCTCTAGGTAACAACGACATCGCCTTCTGGCTGATCTCCCAGCGTATGCTACCTCCGGTAGCCGTGGTCATCCCCATCTATGTGTTGTTCCAACGTTTGGGGCTGCTGGATACACGGGCCGCCCTGATCATCACCTACCTGGCCGTCAACCTGCCGATCGTAGTCTGGCTGATGCGGGACTACTTCCTGACCATTCCGTTGGAGCTGGAAGAGTGCGCGGCCATCGACGGAGCCTCGCGCTATCGGATTTTCTGGTCGATAGTATTGCCGCTGGCAGTGCCCGGGCTGGTGGCCACTTTCCTGTTCGTGCTGGTTTTCGCCTGGAATGAGTATCTCCTGGCCCTTTTCCTTTCGGGTGCTAAGTCTCAGACGTTGCCCTTGACGGTGGCGGCCCAGAATGCAACCCGGGGACCCCAGTGGTGGTATATGTCGGTCCTGATTCTGATCATGATCATCCCCGTCGTCGCCATAGCCATTGCACTAGAACGCTACATTGCGCGCGGATTGTTGGTCGGGGCTATCAAAGGATAGTCGAGGCATAGATGAGATCATTGTGGGGCAAGGCCCCGTTTCAATTTCAGTTGCGAGAACTACCGACGCCTGAGCCCGGTCCGGGCGAGGTGGTAGTTCAGGTCACCGCCTGCGGCATTTGCGGCACCGACCTGCATTTCCTGCGCCACAACGAGGAGTGGACGCCGCTGGGCCACGAGGTGGCCGGCAGTATCGTCGCCGTCGGGCCACACGTGGCCCACTGGCGCGGTGTCGAGACGGTCATTGTGGAGAACCATACTGGCTGCGGCGTCTGCGAGCAGTGTAAAAACGGGCGCGCCCTGTACTGCCAGAACCTGACCACTTATATGGACGACCGGGCCGGCTTCGCTGACTATCTGCGAGTGCGGGCGGATATGGTACAGGCGTACGATGCGCAGGCCCTCAGCCCACGCCAGGCTGCACTGGCCGAGCCGCTGACAGTAGCCCTCGATCTTCTGCAGCGCGCGGAGCCTGACCTCAACGACGAGGTGGCCATCTTCGGTCCCGGTTCCATCGGACTCATGCTCACCCGCCTGGCGAAGCTGCGCGGGGCGCGGCGCGTCTTTCTCACGGGTTCCAACCGATCCACGCTCCGTGGCCACCACCGGCTGGAGGTGGGGCAGGACATGGGAGCCGACGTAGTCCTGGCTGAGGCCGAGGACGACATCGTGGCCGCGATCAAAGCTGCCGTGCCGCAGGGAGTGGACCGGGTATTGGTGACGGCACCGCCGCGTACACTGCCGCAGGCATTCGAAATTGCCCGCTTCGGAGCCGTCATCGGCCTCATCGGCATTGAGTTCGGTGAAGGCGGCCAGGTCACCTTTGATGTCAATGCCTTCCACTTCAAGAAGCTGCAATTACGGGCCTCTCATGCCATTCCCAATCACTATTTCCCTATGGCGCTGGACCTGCTAGCCCGCCGCGTAGTCGACCCTGACTTACTTGTCAGCCACACCTTTCCCCTGGGTGAGCATGAGACTGCTTTTCGGGCGCTGACCGATCCGCAACAGGCAGCGGTCAAAGTCGTCATAACCCCATAACAAAGAGAGTGCTATGACTATGACTGAAACTATTATCAATATCAGCCCGCAATTCTTTGCTGAGCGGGAAAAGAGCCTGGTTGAACATAGCCCATTGTCAGCCTCCACTTTTCTGTTCGAAAGTGGTGTATGTGGGCTGCGGCTTAAGAATGAGTTGGGCCAACTGGTATTGCTCCCCTTTCAGGGGCAACAAATCTGGTCGGCAGAGTTCGGCGGGCGGAACCTGACCATGGAGTCTATGTTCGACGAGCCTCGCCCCACCCGCCAGTACCTGGAGACCTACGGCGGCTTTCTGCTGCACTGTGGGGCAACGGCCATGGGTGTCCCCTCTAAAGAAGACACCCATCCCCTGCACGGCGAATTGCCCAATGCTCCCTATCCAAAAGCCTATCTGGTGGTCGGGCAGGACGAAAAAGGAGCCTACGTCGGCCTGGGCGGCCAATATCAGCACACGGTTGCTTTCAGCCACAACTACGTGGCTGAGCCGCTGGTCAAACTTTATGCTGGTTCCACATTGTTCCGGGTAGCAATGGACATCACTAACCTGAAACAGTCCGATATGGAGTTAATGTACATGGCCCACGTCAACTTCAGGCCGGTGGACAACGCGCGGCTGGTTTACAGTGCCCCTTGCACGCCCCAACACGTGCGCGTGCGGACCAGTATCCCTTCCCACATCCACCCTCTACCTGGTTATGTCGAGTTCCTTGAGGAATTGCAGCGTCAACCCGAAAAGCATAACCTGCTGGCGCCTGAACTGGTCTTTGACCCGGAGGTGGTTTTCTTCATTGATTATCTGACTGACGAAGATGGCTGGGCGCACAGTATGCAGATTCATCCCGATGGCAGCGCTGATTACATTCGTCACCGCCCCGATCAGTTAGATAAGGGCGTCCGCTGGATCTCGCGCACGACAGACCAGGATGCCCTGGGGCTATGCCTGCCGGCCACTGCCGAGCCAGAAGGGTATCTGGCCGAGAAGGCCAAGGGGAACATCAAAGTGCTCCCGGCTAAAGGCAAGTTTCAGTTTGAACTGGAGATAGGCTTGCTAGCAGCGGCTGAGGCAGAACGCGTGGAAGAAAAGATTACCCAAATCACGGTCGGATAATATTACGCCCACTGAGCAATCCTGCCTGTTAAGCGACGCGCTGCAAAAATCACTCGATATCCAGAGGCGAGGCAATCAAGATGTCAGCCATGCTCCATAAGGTGTTGGGCAAAACCGGGCTAAAGGTCTCCATTGTCGGATTTGGAGCATCCCCCCTCGGCCATGAGTTCGGCACGATTGATCCTGAAGAGGGCAAAAGGGCGGTTCACTATGCCATTGAGCGCGGGATCAACTACTTCGACGTGGCCCCCTATTACGGGCGCACTTTGGCCGAAACCCGTCTCGGCGAGGCCCTGGTTGGCTACCGGGACAAAGTGATCCTGGCCACCAAAGCCGGACGATACGACAAAGACGCAGAGACAGGCTTCGATTTCTCCGCCAAACGTATTACCAGGTCAGTAGAGGAAAGCTTGACGCGCTTGATGACGGATTACATCGACATCTTTCAGGTTCACGATGTCGAGTACGGTTCAAAGGAACAGATTATCAACGAGACCCTGCCAGCAATGCATCGGTTGAAGCAGGCAGGCAAAGTTCGCTTTGTGGGCATCACCGGCTACCCCCTTCACATACTAAAGGACGTGGCCGAGGCAGCCGAGGTTGACACGATCCTCTCGTACTGTCGCTACAACCTGATGGACACCTCGATGGATGGCATCTTGACACCGCTAGCGAAGCGAGAAGGCATCGGCTTGATTAACGCTTCGCCGCTGCATATGCGAGTGCTGACCGAGAAAGGGGCGCCAGACTGGCATCCAGCCCCCAAAAAAGTGCTTGAGGTCGGACAACAGGTGGCTCGTTATTGCCGGAGTCGGGCGGTGGACATTGCCGACCTGGCCATGCAATTTGTCTTACAGCATGATTACGTCGCCACTACACTGGTGGGTATGAGCAAAGTCAGGCATGTAGACCGCAACATCAAATCAGTGGGAGTCGCTCCAGACCCGGAATTATTGGCTGAAGTTCTAGAGATGATCAAGCCCGTAGCCAATATTGTCTGGAAAGAGGGCCGTCCAGAAAATGATGACCCTGGGGCGGTGGAGAAGCAATCATGAACATCGACGCTCACCAACACTTCTGGCACTATACACCGCAGGAATACGGCTGGATGGGGCCCGATATGGCGATTCTCAAAAACGATCATCTCCCCCCCCATCTGGCCTCCCTGCTGGAAGCTGCTGGCATTGAAGGAACTGTAGCCGTGCAGGCCCGCCAAACCCTGCAAGAAACACGCTGGTTACTGGAATTGGCCGACCACTACCCGTTCATCAAGGGAGTGGTCGGCTGGGTAGACTTGCGCAGCCCGGAAGTTCGTGAACAATTGGAACGGGTTGGGACACATCCTAAGTTGTGCGGTGTTCGTCATGTGGTCCAAGATGAACCTGACGACCAATTTATGCTGCGGGAGGACTTTGTGCGCGGGCTCGGGACACTGGCCGAATTTGATCTGACCTACGACATATTGATCTTTCCCCGGCACCTGCCTGTGGCCTGTGAATTTGTAAAGCGGTTTCCCAATCAACGCTTTGTGCTGGACCACATCGCCAAACCGTTAATCAAGGACAAGAAAATGGCACCGTGGGATGCGGATATCCGGCACCTGGCCGCCTATCCCAATGTCTGGTGCAAGGTCTCAGGGATGGTCACCGAGGCAGACTGGCACCAGCCCGCCCTCCGCGGTCCAGGGTGGCAACCTTCTGATTTTCGACCGTATCTGGATGTCGTCTTTGAGGCTTTTGGCACTAAGCGCATTATGTTTGGATCCGACTGGCCAGTTTGTACCCTGGCAGGCACCTATGCCGGTGTGGTAAAGCTTGTTTTAGATTATGTCAACATTTTTTCGGAGGAAGAACAAGTTGATTTTTGGGGCGAAACTGCTAGAAGATTTTATGGGCTGGAGTAGACAATGAAAGCCATCTCTTTCCCGGCTCCTAGAAAAGTGCAAATCGTTGACATTCCCGCGCCCCAGTTAGGCCCTGAGGACGTTATCGTAGCTATTCATTATGTTGGCCTGTGCGGCAGTGACTTGAACACGTATCGCGGCACTTTCTCACTGGTAACCTACCCCCGCATCCCGGGCCACGAAGTAAGTGGGGTCATCGTCGACAAAGGTGGACAGGTACCGGAAGCGATCAAAGAAGGCGACAGAGTGATGCTGTCGCCTTATTCACATTGCGGGCTTTGTCCAGCCTGCCGTGCCGGCCGGCCCAATTGCTGCCAGTTCAACCAGACATTGGGCCTGCAACGTGATGGGGCTATGACAAGTAGAATCGCCATTCATTACGGTAAAGTTTTCTCGAGTAAGGTGCTTTCTCTTAAAGAATTGGCTCTGGTTGAACCTCTGAGTGTCGGATACCATGCTGCCAACCGCGGGCGGGTATCGGAGGTGGACACAGTTCTGGTTATTGGCTGTGGTACGGTTGGCATGGGTGTCATTTCGGCTGCGGCGCGAAAAGGAGCGAGGGTGATAGCTACCGACGTCGACGATGCCAAGCTGGCAGACGCAATAAAATTTGGCGCTCAATACACCATCAACTCCACCCAACAGAACGTGTTAGCCACAGTCGATGAACTCACCGACTATGAAGGTGTCGGCGTGGCCATCGAAGCTGTTGGCCTGCCGGAAACATTTCGACTGGCAATCGACGCCGTTTCATTTGCCGGCCGGGTTGTATATATCGGCTATGCCAAACAGGAAGTAAGCTACGACACGACGCACTTCGTACGCAAAGAACTCGACATTATGGGATCTCGTAACGCCTTACGCGTTTTCCCTGCCGTCATCCAAATGCTAGAAAAGCGGCAGCAACCGTTTATGGAGCTGATTACCAGGATATATCCTTTTGATGAAATTGCCCAGGCCCTTCGTGATTGGGATGCGGCACCCGGTAAGTTCACCAAGATATTGATTGATCTGACATAACTCCTTTTGTGCTCAGTGCCCCATCAAAGTGATCTTGATAGGCCCGATTCAGCCGCCATGGGCGTGGCCTTGGTATATCATAATCTCTGTGATGGGGTACTCAGCGCTTCAGCGCATCTCTTGACCACCGGTTACATTAATGGCCTGCCCGGTCATATAGCCGGCCTGGTCAGATGCCAGAAAGACGACGATGTTGGCCACATCGTCGTAGGTGCAACCCCGCTTCATCGGTACCTGGTCAACGTATCTCTGGCGCACCTCTTCCTCGGTGATGCCCCACTTTTTTGCATACTGCTTGTACAGCGAATCGACCCATAGCGGCGAGTCCAGCAGGTTCCCCGGGCAGACGGCGTTGGCGCGCACCCCATATTCGGCCAGTTCCAGTGCGATGCTCTGGGTCAATCCGATCCCACCAAACTTGGAGGCGGCGTAGGCTGAGTTCTTGTAGCTCCCCTTTTTGCCCGACTTAGAGTTGATTTGGATGATCACTCCACTTCGCTGCGCCTTCATCACGCGGGCGGCGTGTTTGGCGCATAGGAAGTAGCCGAATAGATTGACGTCGATCACGGCACGCCACTTGTTGGCTGGAAACTCGCCGATTTCTTCCGCGATGAGGATGCCGGCGTTGGATACCAGAATATCGAGCCGTCCAAATTCCTGCACCGTGCGGTCGACCATTGCCGACACCTGGGCTTCGTCGGTCACGTCTACCTTGAGGCTGATGGCGCGCCGATCGACCTCGGCTTCACCTCGCAGGTACTCGGTAATGGCAGCCGCAGTCTCGGCGGCGGTCTCCTGGTTCAAGTCAGCTACCACCACATTACAGCCCTCGCGCGCTAATCGCCAGCAGATGGACTGTCCCAGCCCTTGGCCACCACCAGTAACAATGGCTACTCTATCTTGTAGAACCTTGTCCATATCTGCCACCTCCTACGCCAGCATCAAGCGCAGAAACTCTTCCTCAGCCTCCACTGTCCATTCCCGCCCATCCTTCAGGCTGGCATAGACGCTCGGCAATTTGTCTTTCAGATCTGGCAGTGCAGTCAGCGGTATCTCCTTGATGTGAGGGTAAATGACGACTTTGCCGGGAAATACCGTGTCTTGCACCGCCTGCAACCCAGCTCGAGCCGCGCTCAGTGAGCCTACCGCCGCCACCGACCGGTTGGGCGACAACGTGTTTGACTCGGCCTGGTGCAGCATCAACCGCAGGTCATCAATAGTCGACGCCGAATGGCCAATGACACGCACATTTTTCAGGTAGACATCGCTCAGATCCAATTCAGCCATTGTACCTCGCGCTACCCCCGCAAAGACGTTCATCACGCCCCGAGGTGCCAAATACGTCTCCGCGTCGGAGATAACGGCAGGGATCGGCGCCAGCACGATGATGTCGTCGAAGCCACGCTCTTTGAAAGGAGCCATACCTGCCGTATAGGCTTCCTTGTTCAATGGGTTGAGGCAAACGAAGTTGATGCCCTTGGCCTCCGCCTCGGCAGCGAAGCTGGTGCACAAATCATCCAGGCGGAGATCGCTGACATCAGTGCAAACGATGGTAGAAGGGGCATAAGCGGTCTGGATGGCGCGCTGGACGTGCATCCGGCCCATCGGTCCACCAGCCCCAACGAACCATGCCCGCCCATCCGGCCTGAGCGTAGAGCGAACCGGCACATCGCTGTAGGCGTGGGCGATATCAGGGCCAGGGCCACCCACATAAACCCAACGATTGTAATGGACGCGCCCGATGTCAACACTAACCTTGCGCGGCAGCCGCCTGTCGGAGATGAGGGCGACGATGCCAAAGTCAGCCAGGTACGGGGAGACCGCCTCGATAACGTCGGGGTCGGCGCCCAGCAACACAATATCGTCTACCTGCTCCACGGGCGGAGTGTGCAGATCATCTATCTCGATCACTTCTACCTCAAGCGCTTTCGCGCGCTCCTTCAGCCAGTTGGCAAAATCAACTGGGACATCCGTCAGCAGCAGGCGGCTGGGGTGCGAGGTCTCAGCGAAGCCAGCGCTGATGGTATACATCCCGTCTTTCGCAGCCAAGGTGCCGATGATCCAGGTTATACCGCCCGACTTCAGCCCCGTTCTATACCTTAGCTGGTAGGCGGCGATGACGCATGCCCATGGCTCGGTAAGCGCGCTCTCGGCGTAGCCAGTGCCAGGTTGGACAGGGATGAGATAATTGCCGTCATCTCCGTTGAGAATGCGCTGATCAATCACCCCATACTGCGACAGTCCCCCTTGAATCTCGTAGCCGTAGGCATAGCCTACCCCGTCCACGAAAATGTCGGCCTGGATGATGAAACGGTCACCTACCCGGTACTGGTCGCGCAAATTCTCACCCACCCCGACGACAGTCATCGTTACCTCGTGGCCCAACACTACTGGGTCAGCTTGCATATCCCGGTAGATGCGAGGGTGCTCCTCCCCCAAGCGGATGACTTTGATGTCCGAAAAGCACAGCCCACAGGCGTCATGGCGTACCAGCAACTCATCTGGGCCATACTTTGGCATCGGCACCGCGATCAGTTGCCCATCGCGCCCCAGATTCTCCAAGCCCGCTCCATACAGAGGCCAGAGCCGGTTGCGGTCCGGCAGCGGCGCGCCAGCGCGCCGGTATTCCGTCAGTTTATCAGTCATATCACTTTCCTTTCCTAAATCACTATCCGTTCAACTTCGACAATATGTCAGCCGGCGACAGCGTGGAGTCCAGTCGTTTGAGCCGGATTAAGCCATCCTTCCCCGGCGGCACTTGATATCCCGCCCGGGTGTAGAAGTCATTGCGCTCGCGGCGGGATGGTAAATGGGTCGAGGCCCATTGGCTCTGATAGCCCAGCCCTAACACTCGCTGCAGCATCGTATGTCCATAGATGAAATGTGCGCCGCCTATAAATGCCTGACGAACGGGTGCCAGTTCTGGAGCGTCAAAATCATCGACTAGCTTTTGCCCGAAACTGTTCATCTCCGTCCCAACGTTCAGTGGCAGTGCCAATTCCTGGGCAAGCTGGACGACATCGTACAGATTCTGAACTTTGACGCGACGGGTTTCAGGGTCACCGATGTTCCAATTGCGGTCGGGGATGATATTGAGAGCAACCACCCCTTTGCTGATCAAAAGCTCCAGCAAGGCTTCAATCGCCTGCTCACCCGCGGAGGTGCCATCCAACCAGGCAGCGCAGGGCAGTGCCCCGCACGCCAGGATCAATTTGTGAAACTCCTCCACCGAGGGGAACATGTCAGGCGTGGGATACACGTACCCTATACCCCCACGCTTCATCAATTTAGCGCGAATGAGGTTTTGAAACTTGGGGGCGTCGCCGATCAGGGTTGACGCCTGGTCAGGGGCAACTTCCAACTTGTCGGCCCAGAATCCAACCTGGTTTGAGAGAGTGCACTCAGCGCTCTGCACGTAAGCTACTACGATATGCCGTTCGGTGGGCGTCCCCCCTGGCGATAACGGCAACACATCCCGCTCATAGTCAATCGTCACCGGGTCCAGATAGACGTTGACTCGGGAGATAATGCTCTGGTTGCGCCGCGCCGCCCGCTGGCGCAAGTCAGCCAGCATATCAGAGACAGTTTCAGGCACCCGGCTGGAGGTGAAGCCGATACCCATATGGTAGCAGACGCCCGGCTCACCCGGAGAGTTGATCTCGCAAGTCGCAAATTCAGGGATAAACACCCGAGTCTCTATCCCCGCACTGCCACGTACCCCCACCAGATCACAGGCGTCAAGAAACCCGTCCACCCCATCCAGAACGTCAAAATCTACGATGCCCATCAGCTTGAAGCCGCGCCGTTTCGCCAACCAGGCCAGAGATGTGGGTGAATGCCCGTAAGCATTGAAAGAGAAGAACGTATGACAATGCATGTTGGCTACTTCAGATTCCGGCTCAAGCGGGACATGACCCTGTTGGGCCAAAGAGGCCAATTCTGCCAGGGCTCGAGCGCGGACATCGGGGGCAAAATCATTTAACTTTGTTTCCAAGTTTGCAACGTGTTGATTAATTGGTCGCTTCCTCTCTTCTAACCCTCGCAAGCTGTCTGAAAATTAGTATTGACCATACAAGGGGCCAAAATTAGCACAGGCTCTGAAATCGGCACCCTGCGGGTCCATCGCCCCGAAAGCAGTCCAGGCACTGGGCCTGAAGAGCCTTTCCCCAGGCACGTTGTGCATGCAGACCGGAATGCGCAGCATCGAGGCCAAAGTGATGAGATCGCCACCGATGTGGCCGTAGCTGATCGCCCCATGGTTGGCGCCCCAGTTGTACATTACCGAATACACATCCTCGAATGGTCCGCTGCCGGTTAAGTTGGGGACAAACCAGTGAGTGGGCCAGGTAGGATCGGTACGCTCGTTCAAAGTGTTATGCACTTCTTGCGGCAGGTCGACTGTATACCCTTCGGCAATCTGTAGAGCCGGGCCAAGTCCTTTAATCAGATTGATCCGGGACATGGTAACCGGCATACTACCGCGAGTCAAAAAGCCAGAGGAAAACCCGCCCCCTCTGAAATATCCCACCGAGGCCGGGTACCACTCTGTAGCGTTCAGAGACTTTTCAGCATCTTCGGGAGTAATGTCCCAGAAAGGCTTCATCGCCGGCTGACCGTCTATTGTCATCTGACCAGTAGCGTCCAGGGTAGCCGCGCCGGAGTTGATGAGGTGGATAATCCCACCGGCGGCTCTGCCGGTCAGTTCATACCCTGTCACTCTCTTGACCGCCTCCAGACTCCAGTAGGTTCTCACATCGGCAAAAATCTGGGCGGTGTCAGTCAAGAGGTGTCCAAAGAGCATGGCCACCCCATTCAGGGAGTCATTCTCGGTAGCTACGACAAAGGGTTCTCGAATGCCGTTCCAGTCGAAGGACGAGTTGAGGATGGCCTCCAGGAAATCGCCATTTGGGAAATGATCGGTCCATTGCCGCTGGCCCTGGAAGCCGGCGGCAATGGCGTTATGTCCCAAGGCCTCCTCGCCATAACCCAGGTCTCTCAGCCGGGGATTACCCACCATCAGGTCTCGGGCGATCATGGCCATCTTGACCACAAACTCCCAGTCCTGATCTTTCTGCGCCCGGCTGCGTTGCTTCTCTGGAGAGTTGTGATCTCGCCCTTCCTGGCAGTTCTCCTTCACCCACGGCAAGGCCTGAGCGAACTCTTGCTCATCGTAGATCCCTTCCTCAATCCGGCGGATGAACTCAGACATATCGATCGTCTCCACCCGCATACCCAGATAGCTCTCAAAGAAGGACTGGTCCACAATCGATCCGGCAATGCCCATGGAGACGCCCCCCATAGCCAGATATGATTTACCACGCATCGTGGCTACAGCCAGTCCTGCCTTGGCAAAACCCAGCAGCTTCTCTTGCACATCGGCGGGGATGGAGGTATCGCCAGCGTCCTGGACGTCCCGGCCGTAGATACTGAAAGCCGGCAGCCCCTTTTGATTGTGCCCGGCCAAAACTGCGGCCAGGTAGACTGCGCCAGGGCGCTCGGTGCCGTTGAAGCCCCACACCGCCTTGGGGATGTAGGGATCCATATCCATCGTCTCGGAGCCATAGCACCAACATGGCGTGACAGTTATAGACACGCCAACTCCTTCTCTAGCGCATTTCTCGGCAGCCTGAGCGGCTTCAGCCACCCCGCCGATGCAGGTGTCGGCAATGACACACTCTACCGGCAGACCGTTGGGATGTCGCAAGTTTTCGGACAACAACTCGGCCACAGACTTGGCCATGTTCATCGTTTGTTCTTCCAGGGATTCACGCACTCCTCCCAATCGACCATCAATGGTAGGCCGAATGCCAATCTTTGGCATACCCCCAATCAAACGGTTGCGAGGGGGGTTCATTTTGATATCTTTTATACTGGCCATTTTGGGTATCCTCCTTAGACTTTCCGGAACTAAATCGGATCTTAATATTGGAGCATGATTGTCGCAATTGCAACAGGTGTCTGAAAAGTGG
>JAHELX010000324.1 GCA_024643945.1 Anaerolineales bacterium | reverse complement strand
TTGGGAACCATCCGATTTTGCAGGCCTATGCCGCTTACTATCGGCGTTTCAAAAAGACGTATCACGTTCAACTTCAACTTGAGTCGATTGCCTTCAAGGGGAAATCGATCCCGAGCGTGGCGGCGTTAGTCGAAGCGATGTTCATAGCCGAGGTGAAGAATATGCTGCTCACGGCGGGACATGATTTGGACGCAGTTCAATTGCCCATCACGCTAGATGTCTCGAAAGGCGACGAGCGCTATATGTTGCTTCGGGGGCAGGAGCAAGTCCTCAAAGCCGGAGATATGATGATGGTTGATCAGGCCGGTGTAATCTCAAGTATTCTCTATGGTCCGGATCAGCGCACGCAGATCAGGCCCAGCACACAGAAGGTGGTGTTTGCCGTGTATGCTCCACCTGGCATTGACCAACAGGCGGTACTACGACACTTGCAGGACATCCAACAGAACGTGACGCTGGTTGCCCCGGAAGCACGAGTAGAACTGGTCAAAGTCCTTGGCAGGTAAAGATAGAATTCTGTCTTGGGCCAGGCACAGTCCATCGCCTGATAAGCGGATGAGCCGCCAGCGCTCCAGCTCGCCTGCGGCTCATCCGGCGCGCCGTCAGGCCGCTTTATGAGGACGATTCCAATGAGTAGGCTCATCACCGTACTTATGACCATACTGATAGCCGCCTCGACTGGTTGTGTGCCTTCAAGCTCGCCAGCATCAGAGCGTCCCTGGACGCTAACGGCACCCATCGCCACACCAATGCCCACGCTGCCGGGCGCTCCGCCATCAGATTGCCCCCATATGCCTCTGGGTGGTTTCAATGATGTGTGGCGTAACGAACAGGTCTATCCGCGCTTGGGTTGCGCCGTCGCTCCTGCTGAGACCGTCAGTGGCACGGAAGCATTTCTGTGCTGTATGCACTCCATCTGGTTGCGCGAGAAGGGCCTCTTCGTGGCAATCCAAGATGATCAGTTCCAATGGATGTTTGTCCCGGACGAGTCGGGGCTCTCACCGGACGTGGCGCTCATGGCAGAGCCCGTGCCACGGTCGCAACCTTGTTTTCCCGCCACTGGCCGCCATGGTTGGCTGGCGCGCTCGCTGTCCTGGGGGGAGAAATGTGACGGGTTGTCACGCACAGGCGAGACTGTTTTCAGCGGGGCGATGCAGCAGTTCGAAAGGGGATGGCTTTTGTGGAACGGCAATGTGTGCTTTGTGCTGTTTTCTGATGGCACCTGGGCCATGTTCTGAGAGTCTATGGTGAACTAACCAGAAGGTTGTGCTAACTACCCTTGCGGAAATGTTTGCCGAGTAGTCACGCCTGACCAGTCGTTCAAATTGGGTGGGCGCCATTTGGACAGAGGTGATTTCAACGATGTTTGAAAAAGATACGATCAGAATTCTTGAAAGAGCTCTTGCTAAAATGGAAGGTGGATTTGAAGCATTACCCGATATTGAGCAAAGTTATGATACCCGGAGAATGGAAGAAGTAATGATGCAAGTTGCAGAGATCATGCAGAATAATTATCCCTACTTCCATCCTTATTACGCCGGTCAAATGCTCAAGCCTCCCCACCCCATCGCACGTGTTGCCTATATGCTGTCGCTTTGGATTAACCCTAACAATCATGCCCTTGATGGTGGGCGTGCCAGTTCACAGCTTGAGAAAGAAGCTGTAGCTGAAATTGCGAAGCTTTTCGGCTGGGACAGCTTCTTAGGGCATCTCACAGGTGGAGGCACAATGGCCAATATGGAGGCTTTATGGATATCAGGTCAACTAAAACCTGGTAAGAAAGTAGTTGCCTCCGAACAAGCACACTACACTCACAAGCGCATATCCGATGTGCTTGGCTTACGTTTTCAATCCATTCCTTGCGATGAAAGGGCCAGGATAGATGTCAGATCCCTTGAAAAAATACTTGATGGCGGCGACGTGGGAACAGTAGTCGCAACGATCGGGACCACAGGGACAGGATCGGTTGATCCGCTGCCGGAAATCCTCGAGTTAAGAGAGCAGTATGGCTTTCGCTTACATGCGGATGCTGCTTATGGCGGCTACTTTATACTTGCAGATAACCTGGACCCGGATACGCAAAAGGCCTATGATAGTCTTAAAGAAGTCGACTCCATCGTAATTGATCCCCACAAGCATGGCCTACAGCCATATGGTTGCGGCTGCATACTTTATAGGGATCCCGGCGTAGGCAAGTATTACAAACATGATTCTCCCTACACCTATTTCACGTCCTCAGAGCTGCACCTGGGTGAAATCAGCCTGGAGTGTTCCAGGGCGGGCGCATCTGCCGTTGCGCTTTGGGCGACCCAGAAATTGTTGCCTCTGGTGCCGAACGGAGAATTTGCCCTGGGTTTATCAAAGGCGCGTGCGGCTGCCCTTGCATTATATGCGAAAATAGCCTCGGATGAGCGGTTTAAGACGATCTTTCCGCCAGAGTTAGACATACTGGTGTGGGCACCCAATGCGAAGAGTGCGAGCCAGATTTCGGAACGGTCTGAGGACTTGTTCCACGCTGCAGCAGAAGAAAACTTGCATTTAGCAACTTTTAAGTATCCTTCTTCATTACTTCAAGCCAGATGGACTGATGTCGATTTCGACCACCCCAATGTTACTTGCTTGCGGTCATGCCTGATGAAACCTGAGCACTATGATTGGGCTGAAAGTATCTGGAAAATACTCGACAAAGTGGCGAACATCTGTTGTTCGACGTAAATTCTCTCGGAAAATGAACCATCTCTGGATAAATTCTGTAATACATAGTGAAGCGTGGCAAACTCGATGCTTCCTCTCATACGACAACTTGAAACCAAGGAGGATTCAAAGATGGACAACGTCGAAAAAGAGGCCATCCAACAAGTGATTGAGAAAGCCTACATCCAAGGCATCCACGGGAATCAGGAGGAGAGCACCGTAAAAAGTGGATTCCATCAAGACTTTGCCATGTTGGTGCTGCAAGACAACGCCATGGATAAAGTCACTGTTGACCAGTGGTTAGATAGAATCGAAACGATGAAAGCAGACAACCCGGACTTGTGGAGCGCGAAAACGACTCACAACTTCGTGTTGATAGATGTTACCGGCTATGCGGCAGTGGCCAAACTGGATGTGTATAAAGGGACCACGCATTTTTCCACCGACTATATGCTGCTTTACAAATTCGAAGAGGGCTGGAAAATCGTCTCCAAGATATTTGCCGTCCCCCGTTAATCCTATAAAGTTTGGTCGATCGGCGTCGGCGTCATCATGCTGGGACTGAATGTCGCGCGCTACTTCAACCAGATCAAAATGAGTGGCTTCACCACTTTCCTGGGCGTGATTTCACTGCTTGGCGGCGTGCTGCAACTGTTCGGGCTGCAGACCTTCGAGGGTGCGGTCTTGTTAATCGTCTTGGGCGCGTACCTGATCCTGAGGCCGTGGTTTGATGAGCGCAAGCTTTTTGGCAAGGCCGAGGAGGGTTAATCTGGTGCAGGATGCTCAGGCAGGTCTCTATGGATAGACTTGCCTGAACCCATAAGGGTAATCCACCCTTGCCATAGAGCAAAGGTGTAGGCGACATCTGGATTTCCCCAGGGACAAACAAAAAGGGGCGCCTCAGCGCCCCAACCTGTAATTGCTTTGACCCATCACACTAACTCGTCCAGGTTTCCTACCGGTGACCGATAACCACGCTGGATCATCTCCAACAGCATGGCGTTTGCCTCTGCCAAGGAAAGAGCGTCGTTACGAACCAGCGCGATCAGAATGCCGCAGGTGCCAGTGAGCGGCACTTCCCGCTCTTCAGCCTGCCGGCGCGCCGCCAGATCATCGGTGGCCAACGTCAAGCTGCGTGAAATAGCCAGCGCCAGACACGACGCCTCACCAGGGCCAAGAACCTGGTCAAATTCAGTACGCCAGTGGTATTCAGCCGTTGATCCCGGGACTAAGACCCGGAGCCACCCGCCAGGGTTGATACTTTCTATCTGCTGCAGAACCGACTCCAGATAGACATAGCCAGCTTTGACGCCTCTGCGCAACTCATCGACCACCTCAACCGTGGTGAAAGCCACGTCGCGATATCGGGCCTCGAGTAACCCCAGCCGGCCTGCAGCAGCAAAGTTGGACAACACCGTGGTATCAAAGATATAATCAGGCATTAGCAGCGTCTTGAAGCAACTCGTCCACCGTGCGCGGCCCCAGGTGAATCTCGGCCCCACTCTCGGAGAGGATATCCTTCATCTCCTCGGGCGAGACCCCCATCATCTCGGCCGCCTTGCCCAGGCTGATCTCACCACCGGCATAGGCACGTACTACCATCTGCCGCTTGATCTCCGGCTGGGACTGGAACAATGCGCGCAGGGCGCTGCGTAACACAGCCTGCTCGTCGGGGAACAGCCGGGTCTTGACTAGCTGGTCAATTTCCCATTCAATCGTGTTACTCTCGCTCATTTCCGCGTCCTTTCCGTTCGTGAAGCAATTATAACTTAGACAGGTGCGCAGTGCAAGCACAACAATCTACATTCTGGAGGTAACTGTCATGAGACCTAACAAACTGCGAGAGCTGCTGAACGCCGGCCAGCCCACCATCGGCACCCACGTCCATAGCACCTGGCCCTCCATCGTCGAGGCCGTCGGGCATACCGGCATGTTTGACTACGTCGAGTTTGTGGCCGAGTATGCCCCCTTTGACCTGTATGCCCTCGATAACTTCTGCCGGGCGGTCGAACTGTTCGACATGTCGGCCATGATCAAGATCGACCAATCACCACAGCAGTTTTACGCCCAGCGAGCCATCGGCTCCGGATTCCAAAGCGTGCTCTTCGTTGACTGCCGCTCGGCCGACGAGGCACGCGCCTGTGTGCGTGCCGTGCGCCCCGAGACACCCGACAGCCATGGCCTGCACGGCGTCGGCATGCGGCGCTTCGCCTATATGTCGTCCGCCGGCAGCGCCGAGTACGTCAAGGCGCTGAACGATGTGGTGATTGCCCTCATGATCGAGAAGAAGCCGGCTGTGGATCAGTTGGAACAAATATTGGCCGTGGACGGCATTGACATGATCCAGTGGGGGCCGGCCGACTACTCGATGAGCATCGGCCGGCCCGGTGCCTACCGGCAGCGGGAGGACCCGGAGATCAAAGCCGTGGAGCGCCGGGTGATTGAAACCGCGCTGAAGATGGGCGTGCCGCCGCGGGCCGAGATCAACAGTGTCGACCAGGCCAAATACTACCTCGACCTGGGCGTGCGCCATTTCTGCATTGGGACGGACATCTCGATTCTCTACAACTGGTGGAAGGACAACGGCGAGAACCTGCGAAAAACGATTTTGGATGTCCCATAGAGAAACAACCCATCCTTCGGGCTTGAGCAAATTTCACCACATTTCCCATACCTCTTCATAATTTCTTCACAGGCTTGCGGCATAGTGGGGTCAGACAACCATTCAGGGCAACGACCCACATCCGCACGGCACGCGGGTGCCAGGGCTGCCCGAGCTAAGAAATTGAGGAGGTTTACTGATGTCTAACAGACGGTTCTGGCTGGCATCCCTGTCAGGTTTGATCATCATCGGCCTGCTGATCCTGGGCGGGTATGCGCTTTACACCACAGCTTGGTCCCAGGGCTATGCCCTGGGTCAACTGGCGGCCGGTCGCGAGGGGCAGGCTGTCGCGCCCTATCTGCCCTTTGGCTTTGGCTTTCCTGGGCCGCTTCTCACGCTTCTCTTGCTGCTGCTGCTGTTCGTCGTGATCGGCAAATTCCTGCGCCTCCTGGTCTGGACGATCGTCGGCGGGCCGTGGATGATGGCCGGCGGGCCGTGGAACATGGCCAATGGACCGGGGGGCAAGCACTGGGCCACCCACTGGCACCGGCATCACGGCCCCATGCCTCCCTGGTGGCAGGACTGGGAAAAGCCATCCAAGGAGCAGACCGAAGAGGCCGAGCCGGATACAGAAGCTGGCGATACCCAGGCACAGAGTTAGCCCCCACAGCACCCAGTTGCGGGCGAACGGGCAGCCATGCGTTGCCCGTTCGCCCGCTAAATCGAGGAGAGATGCGATGAAGATGACACGCCTGGAAAAGCGCTTTGTAAACCGGAAGCAGAAAGCCGAGCGCAACATCGAGAAAGTTCGCCAGCGCTTACAGCCACTCGACACCCAGGCCATCCATGACGCGCTCGAGCTCGGGTGCGGGATTGGGGCCGTGTCGGCGTTTGTTGCGGATACCTACGCCATGAACGTATGCGGCACGGACTTCGACCCCGAGCAGATTGAGATCGCACGCAGGATGCAGCCGGAAAGCGACCACTTGCACTTCAGTGTCGAAGACGCGGCTCACCTCACATTCGAAGATGCCAGCTTCGATTTGGTGTTGTCGCAAAACGTTTTCCACCACGTCCCTGACTGGGAGGCGGCAGTACGCGAGGTGGCAAGGGTGCTGCGGCCGGGGGGCTATTTCATCTGGCTCGATCTTGCCACCCCCAGACTGGTCAAGGACATTCTTCAGCCGCTAATGAAGAATCATGGGCTGTATACGATTGACGAGGTCAACTCAGCGCTCGCAGAGAATGGGCTTGAGCGGCGCTTTTACGAACAGACCGCTCATGGACCCCTTGTGCACCACCACATGGTGTGGCAGAAAGGCTAATACGGGCCAGGGAGAATCTATGCCGCAAGATCATACTGTCACCACAGATACGGCTATCAACGTGGACTGGCCAGAGGTCCTCGACGAATATGGGGTTGAATTTCTGGTACTGGATCCCCACGACGACCGCGAATTGCTGGACCTCTTCCGCTCGCAACCCGGCTGGACAGTTGATTTCGAAGATGAAGAGATGGCGCTGCTCGTTCGCGCTGGCAGTGTCCATGGGGATACAGGCCGCTGAAGATGCTGTCTGAGGAAGCATTCATCTACGAGGGCCAAGCCGAATTACCCTCTTTTTCGATCGCCACCAACACATCAGGAATAATATTCCAGGAATGGCGATTATCATCCAGGTACCATAAGGGGCCACAAGGTAGCGAGGGAAGTCATGAGTAATCGGCCAATGAATAAGAAGGACCGGAAGGGCTGCCAGATTGAAAGCAACGGTAATCGCTCCTCCCAATCCCTCCCAACGCCAGGCAAGGCCCAATCCCAGGACACTCAGAAGGCCGAATAGC
>JAHELX010000323.1:3893-7141 GCA_024643945.1 Anaerolineales bacterium | reverse complement strand
GCAATGTGGCCATCAATGGGTTGGCAACCCGGTTGGGCGGCGGTGGTCATCCCTCAGCAGCCGGAGCGCTGGTAGAAGGTGATCTGGCGGAAATGACAGCCCAGGTGGTAGCTGCTGTTGAGGTATTGCTGGCGGCTGAAGAATAGGGATGAGGACCCAATGACCTGCTTGCCCAACACCCACATTGAGATCATCCAGCCTCATCTGGGGCGGGGCCACATTCGCCATGCCCTGTTTGATTTCGATGGCACCCTTTCCCTCATTCGCGAAGGCTGGCAGGGGGTGATGATACCCATGATGGTCGAGGTGCTGCTGGACAGCCCGGGTCACGAGAGCGAGGCGGAACTGACGCGCGTCGTCACCGAGTTCGTGACCCGGCTGACCGGTAAACAGACCATTTACCAGATGCTCCAACTGGTCGAAGAAGTGCGGAAACGGGGCGGGGTCCCGCTTGATCCGCTGGACTATAAACAGGAGTACCTGGGCCGGCTATGGGCGCGCATCGAGGGCCGTGTGGCTGATCTGAAAGCCGGGCGCCGCGCGCCGGACGATCTGATGGTCCCCGGTGCTCGGGACGTGCTGAAGGATCTGCACGCGCGGGGTGTAACCTGTTATCTGGCCAGTGGCACCGACCGCCCCTATGTGCTGGATGAGGCGGAAGCCCTGGAGCTGCCCCCTTATTTCGGTGACCACATCTACGGCGCGTTAGATGACTATCGGAACTTCTCCAAGCGGATGGTCATTGAGCGCATCCTGCACAAAAATCGTCTGGCCGGGCCGGAACTGGTTGCCTTTGGCGACGGCTTCGTGGAAATTGAGGACACCAAGGCAGTCGGCGGCATTGCCGTCGGCGTTGCCAGCAACGAGGCGACGCGCCAGGGGATTGACACCTGGAAACGCCAGCGGCTCATCCATGCCGGTGCGGACCTGATTATCCCCGACTTTCGCGAGCACAAAGTGTTGGTCCCCTATCTCTTCTCGGGTTGATATTAGCCTTACTTGATGCACTACGTAGTAAGTGGAAGTCGTAGGGGAGTGCGTGCACTTCCGAAAAGGCGCGCACTCCCCTATTTTGGGGGTACCCTGATGAAACCCATTGGGTCTCCTGAGATTTGAGATACCTCTCTGGCTGGAGGAGGATTGCCTGCAATTGGGACGTATGATACAATTTGATTAAAGTGAACACATTATGCAAGCAGAATGATTAGCGAGGCCTCCCATGACCTTTCTCTCAACTTTCGACGAACGTCGTCTATTGGTAGTCGACCTGGATGGAGTCCTGGTAAACGGTGGTCAACAGGGCCGCCAACAACTACGACAAGCGCTTGAGGCAGAGAGGGATTCACTCATCTTGGTTTATGTCTCAGGCCAAAACCTCTCTGAACAACTCGAGGCGATTGACAACCACCAACTACTACTCGCTGACTATATCGTCTCCTCAGTCGGGACCGAAATCCACCGCATGCCGGGCGAGCATCCCCTTGATGAGTGGTACCGATACATCCAGGCAGGATTTAGCCGGGAAGAACTAGTTGCTTTCCTGTCGGAGCATTACCCGCATATAGAGCTTCAGCCACAAAAACACCAAACGCCACTGAAAGTTAGCTGCTTTCTGGAAAAGGCTACGCCCGGGGATCTGGATGAATTACAACAGGAGCTCATTGGAGCGGGTTTTCCCATAAGGCTGGTCTACTCTCGGAATGTTTACCTGGACATTATCCCTGAGCGAGCGGGGATTGGAGCAGCCGTTAAGTTCCTGGTTGATTCCCTGGTCCTGTTTCCGAACCAGGTCTTTGTTTGTGGCGACAGTGGGAACGACATCGATTTGTTCCAATACGGTTTTCGCGGCATCGTCGTGGGTAATGCTACCCGCGAACTCAGAAAAGCAGTTGAATTGCGCGCCTACTTCAGCCACAATAGTTACGCGGCAGGCCTGCTCGAAGGACTTGAGCATTACAACTTTTTCACCCTGCCCTCCCCTCCATCCAAGCGTGATCTGGCGCGAGAAGCGTTTGAACGCGCAGTTGACGCATTACGGCGCAATGTCACTCCCATGGGATTCTCTGCTGCCAGTGTGGCAGACAATCCTCTCACCGACAGTGATTCAAATTACTTTGCCGTTTGGAGCCGGGATGGCATAAAAACAGGATTGTGGAGTTTGCCTCTCAATGATCCCGACGTAACCGAATGTTTTCGGCGCACTCTGGAATTGTTGGCCGAACATCAAACCGACAGCGGCCAGATTCCAGCCAACGTCCGGATCAAAACAGGTAAACCCGATTACGGCGGGATTGGTGACATTGCTTCGATTGATTCGGTAATCTGGTTTGTGATTGGGGGCAGCCGCTATGCTGCTTATACTGGGGATCGCGACTTTCTGGAAAGAATCTATCCTAATCTCAAACGAGCCATGATTTGGCTTAAGGCCCACGATTCCAACAACTGTGGTCTCATCGAGATTCCCGAATCCTCTGACTGGATGGACCTCTTCCCTCGTTCTTACAACGTTCTTTATGATGAGGTACTATGGTATCTGGCTTGTCGTGACTTCAGTTTCGTTGCAACTGTTATGAGGGAAGATCCGCAGACTTACCTCAACTTGACTGAGATAATACGTAAGAAGATTCTGCGGCAGTTCTGGCCGACGGCACAGAAACTCTCCGAGCTCAGAGAGTCGTTTTCGGAGAAGCAGTTCACCCTGGGTAACGCTCAATACCTGCTGGCGCAGATCAGCCCGTTTGATTTCTCCTGGCGTTGCGACGTTTATGGCAACTTGCTGGCGGGATTGATGGGGTTGTTGAACGAACAGCAGATGGAACAGCTCTTCCAATTTCTATGGGGTGTGGGTGTCAATTCCCCGTACCCGGTCAAATGCCTCTACCCGGCTATCCAGTCCGGGGCAAACGACTGGAAGGATTACTTTATTACAAACTTCTTAAACTTACCCGATCATTATCATAATGGTGGTATCTGGCCCTTCATAGGCGGATTATGGGTGCGGTTTCTGGCACACCTCGGACGTGTAGAGTTGGCTCATCGGGAGCTGAATGCTTTGGCGGAAGCGTGTCGCCTGGGGATTTACGGTGAGTGGGAGTTCAATGAATGGCTGCATGGTCAGACCGGGCGCCCTATGGGCAAGGCACATCAGGCCTGGAGCGCAGCCAGTTATATAGCGGCTTATATGGGCTTGCACCACAGTGCCACTCCCCCTGATTTTGAGCTGTTGACTGAAGATATGTTCGCGGTGG
>JAHELX010000323.1:0-3793 GCA_024643945.1 Anaerolineales bacterium | reverse complement strand
CCTATGGGCAAGGCACATCAGGCCTGGAGCGCAGCCAGTTATATAGCGGCTTATATGGGCTTGCACCACAGTGCCACTCCCCCTGATTTTGAGCTGTTGACTGAAGATATGTTCGCGGTGGTGGAGAGCCCCGGGGATTGATGCGGGCTGGAGAACGTCTCAGTCGAAGCTGGCAGCGTGATTACATCAATGTTATAATGAAAGCACACTATCAAACTGTTTTCAAAGCCAGTTACGAGGTACCCAACATTGCCATGTACGCGCAAGTATTACACCGCTTAGTAGCCGCCGGCGTGGACGACTTTAGCGTTCACACTGGCGGTAGCAATTTGGGCACCGTTCCTCGCTCGCGCAGTTAGCTCCTACGAGCGAGGTGCTTGAAGGATTGTGCTCTTATGGAATATGGTGAGAGGTGTCCTGATTAGACACGCGTAGCCGTACTAGCGCCAGGAGGTAAGTATCATGATGAACCAACCGAATCGTTTTGTAAATTCCATTCTTATGCTTTCTATCCACGGGTATGTAGGAGCTGAACCGGAGCTGGGTAAGCCCGACACAGGGGGGCAGGTCGTCTACGTCTTAGAGCTGGCTAAGCGATTCAGCCGACTAGGCCGCCGCGTCGATCTGGTAACCCGCAGGTTCGAAGATCAACCTGAGTTCGACGAGGTAAACGAAAACTTTCGCGTGTGGCGTATTCCCTTTGGGGGGAGGAAATTCATCCGCAAAGAAGATATGCACGACTACCTGGGTGATTTCGTGACCAACTTTTTGTCCGCCGTGCGCAATCGCGGTGCGCAATATGATGTCGTCCATTCCCATTACTGGGATGCGGGCTGGGCGGGTCAAAAAATCGCAGAGGAACTGGGCATCCCGCACGTTCACACACCGCACTCGTTAGGTTGGTGGAAAAAGCACAATATGGGTAGTGAGATGGATGAGCAGGACATGGAAAAGAGGTACCGGTTTGAGGAACGCATTCGTGAGGAGTTCCTGGTTTACCAAACTTGCGACCATGTCATTGCCACTACCGAGCCACAAACAGAAATACTGCAAGAGCAATACAACGTGTTGGAACGACACATCACGGTGATTCCCCCAGGCATGGATGAAAACCGCTTTTCGCCAGTCCGTCAGCAAGAACGGGCGGGTTTGCGACAACGCTACGATCTCCAACCCCACGACGTATTAACGGTGGGCCGGATGGCAGCTAATAAAGGTTACGATCTGCTGATTCAGTCTATGCCCACTCTGCTCGAGTTGGTACCTGATTCCCGGCTGATAGCGGCTGTTGGCAGTGAAGATTCCAGGCGAGATGAGGAAGGTATTGCCGGGCTTAAAACGGTGGCCAAGCAGGCCGGCGTTGCAGATAAGGTTGTGTGGGTACAATATATCCCGGATGAAGACCTGGCCAACTATTATCGTGCCAGCAGCGTTTTTGCGCTTTCCTCACGGTATGAGCCGTTTGGCATGGCTGCCGTTGAAGCCATGGCCTGCGGCACCCCGACTGTTGTGACGGTGCACGGCGGCTTGTTTGAGCTAATTGACTTTGGTAATCAGGCACTCTTTGCCGATCCAAATCGGCCTTTGGAATATGGCACGATGTTAGCGATACCCATGCTTTATCCCACATTGGCCAACGAGCTATCGATTGAAGGCGCTCGTTTTGCACGGCGCAACTTTGGCTGGACAGGTATCGCCAAACGTATCCTGTCCAGCTTCGATTCAGTACAGAAAGCCGAATTTCCTTAAGGTCTCATTGGGTGCTCGATCTAGATTCGATACGAGATATCATTATGCCGCCGATACTGCTCGAAGTAAAAAACCTGGTGAAACGATATGGTAATTTCAATGCCGTGGATGACTTATCCTTCGAGGTGTACCAAGGCGATGTCTTCGGCCTCCTGGGGCCCAATGGGGCGGGTAAGACGACGACCATTCGCACCATCATGGATATCCTCAAGCCTGACGCGGGTACGGTGTCTGTTTTGGGACAGGCGCCCGGGGCAGCCCGGTCGCGCATCGGTTACCTGCCTGAGGAACGAGGACTGTACCGCGACCTTAAAGTGCTGGACGTACTGATCTACCTGGCCGAGCTCAAAGGCACATCGCGCGCCACTGCTCACCAGCGCGCCCTGACCTGGTTGGAGCGGGTGGAACTGGCCGATTGGGCCGAGCGCAAGGTGAAGGATCTCAGCCGCGGGATGCAGCAGAAACTCCAGTTCGTGGCCAGCCTGGTCCACGATCCAGAACTTCTCATCCTTGATGAACCCTTCCAGGGGTTGGACCCGGTCAACGTAGAATTACTGAAGGGGCTGATCCGCGAACTGCAGCGGGAGGGCAAGACGTTGGCTCTGAGCGCTCACCAGATGAATCTGGTGGAGGTGCTGTGTGATCGCATCCTGCTCATCAACCAGGGGAAGGGGGTGCTTTACGGGCCGCTGGCCGAGATCAAACGCCGCTATGCCCCTCAAGCCGTACGTCTGCGCACCCCCGCTTCCGTCGAGGAGCTGCCTGGCGTGGCACGGGTGGAGCAGCGCGACGGTACCTTCACCCTCACTCTGCAGGACATCACACCTCAGGAGTTACTGCAAACGCTGGTGGAGCGGAATATCCAGGTGGAAGCCTTTGAGGTGGCCAGCGCCCCACTAGAGGAGATTTTCATCGCGGTGGTCAAGGAGAGAGCCCATGCGTAAGGTGTGGATCATCGCCCGGCATGAATATCTGGTTAACGTGCGCCGCGTCGGTTTCATCCTCATGACTGTATTGGTACCGCTTCTGGGGGGGATAGGTCTGCTAATCGCCGTCTTCTTCAGTGGACAGGCGTCTACTTTCCTTGAACGCCAGTTTGCCCCTGAGCAGAAGGAGATCGGCGTGCTTGATCATCTGGGGGCTTTCACTCCCATCCTGCCCGTCTACCAGGACCGCTACCGTCTGTTTCCCGACGAAGCGGCCGGCCGTGCGGCTCTAGAGTCGAATGAAATCAGCGCCTTGCTGATCATCCCTAAGAACTACATGGAGACTGGCGAGGTGAGAGTCCTCAGCAAGGAGGGGGGCTTCAGTGCGGCTATGCTGGAGGATTCGACCTCAGTCCGCAGGTTCTTTGTAGACCACTTGCTGCGTAACGATGTCTCCCCGGCGCTGCGGCAACGCGTGGCTGACCCCGTCAACCCGGTTCTCGTCAGCTTGAAAGGGGAGGGCCCATCCCAGGCAAGCCCGTTAAACACAGTCCTTAGCCTTATGCTCCCTTACTTCTTGGGCCTGCTGCTCGTCATGACCATTTTCGTCTCCTCAAACTATCTGCTGCGGGGCGTGGCGGATGAAAAGACGAGCCGGGTCATCGAGATCCTCCTCTCCTCGGTCACGGCCCGGGAACTGCTGGCAGGCAAGGTTTTGGGACTGGGAGCCCTGGGGCTGACGCAAGTGGTGGTCTGGCTGGCTTCGGCCTTTGGGTTGAGCGGTAGTGGGGTGGCCCTTCTGGGAACAGCCATTCCCTTGCTATCCCGACCGGAGGTCTTTATCCTGGCGTTGGTCTATTACCTCTTGGGGTTCCTGGTTTATGCTGTGCTGATGGGAGCGGTGGGGGCATTGGGTACCACCATGCAGGAGTCGCAGCAACTGGCCAGCATCTTCTCCCTGATGGCCGCCATCCCGCTTATGCTGGGTGGATTCATGTTTGCAAACCCGAACATGCCTCTGGTTCGGGTTCTCTCTTGGTTCCCCCTGACAGCACCGACGATGATGATGCTGCGTATACCGATGACTGAGGTGCCGATGATAGATATAGTGGGCAGCA
>JAHELX010000322.1 GCA_024643945.1 Anaerolineales bacterium | reverse complement strand
GGATGATCCCGGCAAAGATAAGACTGGTAATCGCATCGCTGGCGAAGAGGATGAAATACGACCGCTCGGCCAGGAAGCCACCGATCGCGGGGCCGATGACCACGCCCAGATTGAAGGCCACGCGTATGAGCCCGTAGGCCCGTGCCCGCTTGGCGGGCTCTACCAGGTCGGAGATCATAGCCTGTGAGGCAGGACCAAAGACGGGGGAGATCAGGTTCATGAAGATAGCCACGGCGATAAACGCGCCTACCGAGTCCACCAACCCCATGCTGAAAAGTGCCGTTGCTCCCAGTGTCAGCCCACCCACCATCAGCTTCTTGCGGCCAAAGCGATCGGCTAGCGCACCGCTCACGGCCCCACTGGCCACCCCCGCCCCGGCCATCACTGACATAGCTGCCCCGATGCTCACCATGGGGATACCGAACCGCTGGCGAACATACAGCGTGAAAAAGGGGAAGACCAGGCCGCTCCCCGCCGCGTTGACCAGCGTCCCGCCGAACAGAATCCAAAACTCACGCGGGTAATCAGCAATCGTCAGACGGACGCGCCGGATCATCTCTACGCCTTCTGCGCCGGGCGAGTCCGCGCCTGGCACGCTAACTGCGCCCTGGCTGGCTGCCGCCTGGCTATTCGCAGTACCAGGTTTCTGGCCACTTGCCCGATTCTTGATGGTTCACGATTTGCTGTCACCTGCTGGATCAGGCGCCGCTTCTCCGCCTCGCGCAGCCGGTCTCGGTGCTGTTCTTGCTTTACCGTATACTCTGTCCAATTAATCACGTTTTTACCTCCTCCAACTTGTATCTTCTCAATAATATGCGGTAGGGGCAGGTCTTGCGCCTGCCCGTCAGGTCTTGCGCCTGCCCGTCAGGTCTTGCGCCTGCCCGTCAGGTCTTCAAACTTTCTGCTTTCAGTGTACATGGGAACCGTCTCGCAATCGCCTCGAAAAGCGTCCCAAAAAGCGTCCCCAAGAAAATTCGTTGCTATTTCGTCCTGTTTATAGTAGAATTGGGAGTAAGGAGAGAATTTTCCTATGTCTCGTCTGACTTTGTTCCTGCTCGGCTCGCCTCGTCTCGAGCTTGACGGCCAGCCGCTGGAAGTTGGGCGCCGCAAGGCCATTGCGCTTATCGCCTACCTGGCACTTACCGGGCACGGTCACAGCCGGGACGCCCTGGCGACGTTGCTCTGGCCGGAATCGGACCAGGCGGCGGCGCGTGCTAACTTGCGCCGTACCCTCTCGGCCCTCAACACGGCCTTGAGCGGACCATGGCTGGAAGTCGACCGGGAGACTATTGACCTCAATCCGGATGCGGATTTCTGGTTTGACATAGAGGCTTTTCACCAGCGGTTGGCCACCTGGCAGGAACATGGCCACCCGGAAAGCGAGGTCTGTCCGGCCTGCCTGCCCTCCCTGGCCGAAGCCGTGGCACTCTATAAGGATGACTTTTTGGCCGGCTTTAGCCTGCGCGACAGCCCCGAGTTCGATGACTGGCAGTTTTTTCAAGCCGAAAGCCTGCGGCGCGAACTGGCCGGGGCTCTGGAGCGGCTGGTTCGCGCTCATTGCGACCGGGGTGAATACGAGCCGGCCATCGGCTACGCCCGGCGCTGGCTGAGGCTTGATTCCCTGCATGAGCCGGCCCATCGTCAGTTGATGCAGTTGTACGCCTGGTCCGACCAACGCCCGGCCGCCCTGCGCGAGTACCAGGAATGCGTGCGGATTTTGGAAGAAGAATTGGGAGTATCCCCCGCGGAGGAAACTACGGCCCTGTACGAACATATCCAGGCCGGGGAGCTGGGCAAGGAGGCAGAGGCGAGGAGCACAAGACTTCGGGAATCTGAGGAGGTGGCATCGTTGCCTTGGCCCCCCTTTCTCTCCTCTGCTCCTCAGCCATCTCGTCCTCCCTCCCCCTTTATGGGCCGCGAAAACGAGTTGACGCAATTAAGAGAGTGTCTGGAGGCGGCGTTGGCCGGAGGCGGCCACGTGGCCTTCGTCGCTGGCGAAGCGGGCAGTGGCAAAACAGCCCTGGTCCATGAGTTTGCCCGGCGTGCCCAGGAGGGGGGCCCCGACCTGATCGTCGCCATCGGCAACTGCAATGCGTACACCGGCCTGGGCGACCCCTACCTGCCCTTCCGCGAGATGCTGGGCCTGCTGACAGGCGAGATTGAGACCAAGTGGACTCAAGGGATGATCACCACCGAAAACGCCCGTCGCCTGTGGGCCATCCTACCAGCCTCGCTTGAGGCCTTAGTAGAAGCCGGCCCGGACCTGGTTGGCAGCCTCGTCTCCGCCACGCTTCTGGCGGCGCGAGCCGCCGCCCTGGGACCCGGCCGGGCCGCCTGGCTGGATCGCCTGGAGAGACTGCTCGAGCGCCGGACGGGGGGCGACACGGGTCCCGGCCTGGCGCAAAGCGACCTTTTTGAACAATACACTCACCTGCTACAGACCCTGGCCAGGCGGCAGCCATTGCTACTGGTAGTGGACGATGCCCAGTGGGCCGACGTTGCCTCTATCAATCTGCTGTTCCATTTGAGCCGGCAGTTGGCGGGGAGCCGCATCTTGCTGGTGGTCACCTACCGCCCCGACGACGTTGCCATGGGGCGGGGTGGGACGCGCCATCCGCTGGAGCCGGTGGTCAACGAGTTGAAGCGCACCTATGGCGACGTCTGGATAGACCTGGACCCGGCGATGGGCCCTCATTTCATTGACGCTTTACTCGATATCGAGCCCAACCGGTTGGGAGAAGAATTCCGGGCCGCGTTCTTTCGCCAGACCCAGGGTCATCCGCTCTTTACGGTCGAGTTGCTGCGCGCCATGCAGGAGGCGGGGAGTATTCTCCGGGACGAAGAGGGCCGTTGGGTCGAAGGGCCATCGCTGAACTGGAGAGCGCTGCCGGCGCGAGTGGAAGCGGTGATTGAAGAACGCATCGGCCGGCTGGAGGCAGGACTGCGCAGCATCCTGGCCGTGGCCAGCGTGGAGGGTGAGATCTTCACGGCCCAGGTGGTGGCCCGGGTGCAGGGACTTGGCGAGCGTCCCCTGTTAGGAGCCCTCTCTCAGGAGCTGGAAAGGCGACACCATCTGGTGCAGGCCCAGGGCGAGGTCCAGGTGAATCACCATTTCCTCTCGCGCTATCGCTTCACCCATACCATGTTCCAGCAATACCTGTACAACACCTTCGGCCCTGGAGAACGGCGGCTGCTGCACGGCGAAGTTGCTGCCGCGCTGGAGGATCTCTACCAGGGAGCGGGCGAGGAGCTCACAGTGCAGTTGGCGCGTCACTACGCCGAAGCCGGCCAGGCCGAGCAGGCGGTGGACTACCTGTTGCGAGCTGGCGATCGGGCGCGCAGCCTGTACGCTCACCAGGAGGCGATTGATTTCTATCAACAGGCATTGGCCTTCCTGAAGGAGCGGGGCAGCTACGAACGCGCTGCCCGCACCCTGATGAAGTTGGGCTTGACCTATCACCTGGCCTTTGACTTCCCCCGTGCGCGCCAGGCTTACCAGGAGGGTTTTGCCCTCTGGCAGCGGGCAGGGACCAGCCAGGCACCCGCGCAGCCGGTGGCGCCCCATCCGCTCCGGATGATATGGTTCAATCCACTCACCCTCGATCCTGCCATGTCCGAGGATGACACCTCGAGTGCGATCATCCACCACCTTTTCAGCGGACTGGTGACGCTCAACGCGGAGTTGGACGTCGTCCCCGAGCTGGCTCAAAGCTGGGAAGTGTTGGACGCTGGGGGCCGATATGTTTTCCATCTACGGGGTGACGTGCTCTGGAGTGATGGCCATCCCGTGACGGCTGGCGATTTCGTGTATGCCTGGAAACGGATCCTGAACCCGGCGCTGGGATCGCCCAATGCCGGCTATTTGTTCGATATCAAAGGCGCGCGGGCCTACCATCAGGGCCAGAAATCCGGCACGGATCAGGTGGGGGTGCGGGCACTGGACCCGGCGACCCTGTTAGTGGAGCTGGAAGGGCCGACAGGCTATTTTCCCCAACTGCTGACTCAGCCGGTGCTGTTTCCGGTGCCCCGGCACGCCGTGGAAGCGTACGGAGAGGCGTGGACAGAGATGGGGCATCTGGTCACCAATGGCCCCTTCATGCTGGCACGTTGGCAGCCGGGACATTCCATGCTTCTGAGGCGCAACCCCGAGTATCGTGGCCAGTTCAGCGGCAATGTGGAAGAGATCGCCTTGATCCTGAACGTGGTCGAGCCGGCCCACGGGTTAGCCAGGTACGAGGCGGATAGCCTGGACATTGTGTATCTACCTCCGACGCCAGAGGCGAGCTATATGCGGCAGCGACATGCCGCGGAGTATTTCTCAGCTCCTACGCTGAATACGCAATGCATTGGTTTCGACTTGAGACGCCCTCCCTTCGATGACCCGCGAGTACGGCGTGCCTTCGCCATGGCCATTGATAAAGAAAGGCTGGCGAGTGTGATCCTGGGGGGGCATAGCTTTCCGGCTACAGGCGGGTATATACCGTCAGGGATGCCCGGGCACTCGCCGGGGATTGGCCTACCTTACGAGCCTGAGCAAGCTCGGGAACTGCTGGCTGAGGCTGGCTATCCGGCCGGACAGAATTTTCCCCCCGTGGAGTGTCTAACGCGAGGTTTCAGCGGGGAGTTTGAGAGTGACTACTTGCGATCGCAATGGCGTGAAAATCTGGGGATAGACATCGAATGGCACACCGCTGACTGGGCCATGCTACTCGAGCGGCTGGATCGAGATCCTCCCCATCTGTTTCGGATCGGGTGGGTGGCGGATTATCCTGACCCTGATAGCCCGCTGCGGATGAGCAGTCATCGACGGTGGGTCGGCTGGCGGAATGAGACCTACACGCAGCTAATCGAGACAGCCAGGCGCATCACCAACCAGGCGGAGCGCATGAAGCTGTACCAACAGGCCGATCGCATCCTCGTCGAGGAGGCTGCTATTATACCTATCCTTTATGGCCGGCATCACTTGCTGGTCAAGCCCTGGGTGCGCAAGTTTTCCCTATCGGCCCTAAATTGCCCCTTCTGGAAGGATGTCATCATCGAGCCGCATGCGTGAAGGAAGCCCTGACAGGTTCGACACGCGGAGACACAGTACGATGAACTGCTTGTGGAAGGTTTTGACAGGTGGGATGCCCGGGCGCAGGTGGAAAGGGCGGTGTCCCGAGTAGTGACTGAGTGGGAGGCGCTAGAGTGAGTGTATCCAGGCCATTGGAATTCCATCCTTTAACCCCGGACCGCTGGTCTGACTTTGAGAGACTGTTCGGCCCGCACGGTGCCTATGGGGGTTGCTGGTGTATGTGGTGGCGCATCAGTCGCTCTCAATTTGAGCGGCAACATGGGGAAGGCAATCGCCAGGCGATGCAAGATATCGTGAACTCCGGGGAGGTGTCTGGGATCATTGCCTACGCCGAGGGGGAACCGGTCGGGTGGTGCTCAGTCGCTCCCAGGGAAAGCTATGCCTCACTCAACCGTTCTCCTGTCCTCAAGCGACTGGACGATAAGCCGGTCTGGTCTATCGTCTGCTTCTACGTCGCCAAAAGCCGGCGCGGCAACGGGATCACGGCCGAGCTTATTCGTGGCGCCATCGACTACGTGCGACAGCAGGGTGGCAAGATCGTGGAAGCCTACCCGACCCAACCCAGGGGCGGGCAACTGCCCCCGGTCTCCAGCTTTATGGGGATACCTTCTGTGTTTGAGAAGGCCAGATTTGTCGAGTGCGCCCGCCCTTCGAAGAGCAGGGTCATTATGCGTTACTGCATTGAGGACCAGGGCGATTCGAGGGAAGAGTCCACGCTAAGGGAAAGTGAGTGACCACTATGAAATTAACGCTGTCGGCTCGAGCCCCGTTCTCCTTGCCCACTGTCGTGAGATCGCATGGCTGGATACGCTTGCCTCCCTTTGCCGAAGATGACCACACTGGCGGGTTCACTTATGTCAGGCAACTGGATTCGGGCCAGGTCGTGGGAATGCTTGTCCAGGAAGTGCCTGGCGGCGTCAGTGTCTCGGTGGACGGCCAGTTGAGTGAGGCGGAAGGTGCACAAGTCGCGCGCCAGGTGGCGTGGATGTTAGGGCTGGATCGGGATTTCACTGCCTTCTACGCGCTGGCGCGCCGGGAGCCCAGGCTGGCCCGGGCCGAAGCGCGCGCGCAGGGACGCCTGCTCCGTTCGTCCACGCTTTTTGAAGATGCAGTCAAAACGATCCTGACCACCAATACGAGCTGGACCGGGACCATCCGCATGGTCCAGGCCCTGGTCTCCCAATTCGGTGCCCCGCTGCCTGCCGATCCGGCGCGTCGTGCCTTCCCCACCCCCGAACGGTTGGCTGCCACCGATGCAGAGACGCTGCGCTCGGCGGCGGGACTGGGCTATCGCGCACCCTATGTGCTGGAACTGGCCCGCTCTGTGGCCTCCGGCGCCCTCGACCTGGAGGGATTCAAGACGGCCGGCACCCCGACCTCTCAACTACGCCAGCAACTGCTGGCCATCAAAGGGATAGGGGATTACGCGGCGGCCAACCTGCTGATGCTGCTGGGCCGCTACGACTTCGTCCCGGTCGACTCCTGGGCGCTCAAGATGGTCTCGCACGAGTGGTATGGCGGCCAGCCGGTGGGACGGGCCGAGGTCGAGGCAGCCTTCGATCGCTGGGGAGAGTGGAAAGGGCTCGTCTACTGGCTCTGGGACTGGTCATATACCAGCGGGGCGTAATGGATGTATCATTTGGGTGTGTTTCAACTGAGTTGGGAATGTAGGGGCAAGCCTCGCGCTTGCCCGGTGTAGGCGACCGCACCAATAGGTCCCCCTTGGGGAAGGGGCGCTCTTACAACCGAAATGAAATACACCCGTATCATTTTGAGAGCGCTACTCAGTATTGAGTATCCTGATATTTCAACGAATGGGAGAGAAAATCCATGCCTCAAAATGAGCTAGAAGTCCACGATCCTGAGGTCCTGGCACGAGCGCGGGCGCTGCTGGATGCCTGCCAATCCGTACAGGAAATGCAACAAGCAGTGCTGGATGCTATAGCCCGTAACGAAGAGTGGCGTGGCCAACGCTGTATCAACTTGCTGGCCCCTGAGGCGCCCACCAGCCCGACAGCCCGGGCGCTTTTGTCAAGTGAGGTCGGCATTCGTGCCGCAGAAGGACATAT
>JAHELX010000321.1 GCA_024643945.1 Anaerolineales bacterium | reverse complement strand
GTAAAAGATGCGGTCTTCAAGGATAGTTTCGCCATATTGCCCGCTGGGGTTGTCGAGGCCGTAGAGTCGCTCAGTGAGGTAAGGCTGACCGGGCCGGAAAAAGGCAAAGGCGAAGGCCGCGCTCAAAGCGCGGTCGGTGATGCCAGCGATCCCATCCTCGCCAAAGCGGTAGGGAGTAGACAGAGCTTTCTCGTAAGTGAAGCTCCAACCGTCGCCTGACCGAACTGCCTCACGGGGATTACCCCACTCACGCTCAGGCAGGTAAGGCCCCCAGGTGTCGTCCAGGAGATGCCAGGCCGGCGGCTCAGCGGGGAGAGGCGGCGCGGTGACAGGAGGCAGAGTGGGTGCGGGTGGGGTCCCTGCAGACAGACAGGCCGCCAGGATGAAAATCAGCAAGAGCGCCGGCCCGACAGCTAACGTCCCTATTCGTGCCGGGATTCCATAGCAGCGAGTTCGCTTTCGGTCGAGCGACCAGGAATCAGGAAACAGGATGTTGGCCAATCGAAAAAATCTTCTCATGCTCCCGATTCTTCCTAATCCCCTGATTCCCTGGTTCCGGATTCCCTGATTCCTGATCCCCCCCGGCCCGCTGGCGCGAGCCAGGGCGGGCTGATTCCCAGATTCCTATCCCTTCACACTCCCCAGCGTCAGCCCCGAGATGAGCCATCTGGATGAGTAAAGGAAGAGGGCTAACACCGGGATCATAACCAGGATGGAGCCTGCCGCAAAATTCCCCCACTCGGTTGTGAACTGAGTTTGAAAACTGAACAGACCCAACGGCCAGGTCCACAATTCGTTAGAGTTGGCAAGCATCACCCGGGCCAGTAGATAGTCGTTCCAGGCCTGCATGAAGTTAAAGAGAAAGATGATGGCCAGAGCTGGTGTGGAAAGGGGCAAGATGATGCGCCAGAAGGCCGACATGGGGGAAGCGCCGTCAATGAGGGCCGCTTCTTCCAGGTCGCGGGGGATGGTGTCGTAATAACCCTTCAATATCCAGATGCTGAAAGGCACCGACGTCACCGTGTAGGCGATGACCAACCCCCGATAGGTTTGTGTCAGGGCCAGTTTAGAGGCCAGGATAAAGATGGGCACCATCAGCATGGGTGCCGGGATCATCTGGGTAGCCAGCAGAAAGATCATTCCCGGCCCCCGGCCTGGGAACTTCCAGCGCGAGAAGGCGTAAGCTGAGGTTGATGCCAATATCACGCCGATGACGGCGGTGGAAAAGGTGATGACGATACTGTTCCACAGCCAGAGCAGGAACTGTTTTTCAGTCAGCACGGTGACGTAGGCCTGGAGGGTCGCGTCGCCAGGGATGATGGCCAATGAGGTGGAGAGCAAGCGGTCGCCGGGGCGCAGCGATACACTGAACACGCGCAGCACCGGGTAGGCAGCGATGGCGCAGGAGAGGATGAGGACCAGGTGAATCAGGAGGCGCTTGAAGGGGCTGTCACCTCGGCCTGACCTGAAAAAGCCTCGCCAGACACTCTTCTTTGCAGGGGGCGTATAAGCCCGTGTTGGCACAGGTGTAGTTGTCGTCGTCATTCGTACACTCCTCGCAAACCACCGGAGGCCCGGATGTAGACGATAGAGAAGACCAGCAAGATACCAAAGAGCACAAAGGCAAAGGCGGCTGCGTCGCCCAGGTTAAAATACTGGAACGCCGAACGGAAGAGCGCTGTCACCAGGGTGTCGCTGGTTTCCAACTCATTCTCGTTGATAAAAAAGGGCACGTTGAAATTGTTCCAGGTCCAGATGACGCCCAGGATGATGGCTGGCGTCAGGACGGGCTGCAGGAGGGGGAGGGTGATGTTGCGGAATTGCTGCCAGCCCGAAGCTCCGTCGATTTCAGCAGCTTCGTAGTATTCGCCAGCGATGCTTTGTAAGCCGCCCAGGATGATGACCATCATAAACGGGATGCCCAACCAGATATTGGTGATGCACATAGCCACGAAATTCCAGGTGGGCTCAGTCTTCCATTGAATGGGGGCCATCCCCAGTTGCCGTAACATAATGTTAAGGAATCCATACTCAAAATGAAATTCGCCCCGCCAGGCCAGCGCCGCAATTACCTGAGGGATGGCCCAGGGAAGGACCAGGAACGCGCGATAGAGGCCCTTGAAGCGCAGGGGGCGGTTCAGCAACAAAGCCAGGGCCATACCCCCAGTGACGTGGAATAAAACGTTGACCCCCGTCCAGAGCACCGTACGCAGGAAGAGCGGGACGAAGGTCACCTGTTTCAACACCGGCTGGGTGAAAACGTCAACGTAATTCTTGAGGCCCATAAAATCCGGCGACTTGAAGTGCTTGGGGCTGAGGTTGGTGAACGACACGTTCACTTCCCACAGCAAAGGATATACCACCAGGAGCAGCAATCCCACAATCGCCGGGGTCAGCAGCATGTAAGGCAGGCGAAATGGCCGGCGAAACATAGTGAGGGCGTTGGGCGACACAAATACCCCAGCCAGGAAGGCCGGGGCAGCCAGTGGCCAATAGGGCGCAAAAGGCGATTGTAACTGTCCTACGCTGGTAGCGCCTACTGCAAAGATGACTACGCCGATGAGGAGCAGGGTGGATAGCAGGTGACGAACTGGATTCCCCAAGAATTTGAGCCCACGATCAATGCTCCGGCTGAAAATGCCCAAAGGGCCCCAAAAGAAGAACACCAGGAGTTCAAGGAGCACAGTGCCAAAGGCAATGTAGAGGACAGTACTACCCACTTCCCCCAGGCTGCGCGATATGACCTCTAACGTTAAAAACTTCATCTGTGTCCTCCTTACCAGTATAAGGAACCAGGCGAGAAAGGATATCCTTCCTCGCCTGGTGTCGACACAACTATTCGAGCTTAGAGATGCAGGTCTCGGCCGCTTGTTGCATAGCCGCTGCCGCATCTTCGGGGGTCTTGCTGTCGGCCAGCACGGCTTGCATTTCAGGCTTCATGGCGTCCCAGTTGCAGCGCATCTCGCTGACGGTGGGCATGGGGGTGCCCACAACCATCTGGTCAGCCGAGTCCTTGAGGATCGGGTCTTGGGTGATGAGCGGATCGTCCAGGGCAGCTTTGAGCCCCGGCAGTCGCTTAAGCTTGGCGATTTGCAGTGCCTGGTTGGTGGGACTGGTGGCAAAGGTGACGAAGTCTTTCACCGCTTCCAGCTTAGCTCCTTCCAGGCCCTCAGGCAGCATGAAGTAGACACCACTGGTGTAGGGATGCGGCCATTCGTCGGTGGCGCTGACCAGGGGAATGCGGGCTACGCCAAAGTTGAGGCCAGCCTCCTGGTAACCACCTAACGACCAGTCGCCGTTGATGATCATGGCCGCCTTGCCCTCCTTGAAGAGGGTGTCGGCCCCGTTATAGTCGCTCTCTGCCGGGATGATGGGGGTCTTGTACTTCATGTCGTATAGGAACTGAAGTGTGGCCACCATCTCTGGCGTGTTGAGGGTGGGAGTCACGCCGTCGTCGGCGAAGACCTTGCCCTTGAAGCCACCCAGCCAGGGCACCAGCCAGAAGGGCTCGGTCTGGTTGTAAACCAGGCCATACTGGTCACCCGTGGTCAGATTCTGCCCCATTTCGATCAGTTCGTCGGTGTTGGCCGGGGGGGTCTCGACCAGGTCCTTGTTATAGAGGAGCATGAGATGGTTGCCGTTGGAGATCGGCACGCCCCAGGTCTTGTCCTTCAACTGGACGGCGGCCAGGGCTGCATCGACGTACTTACTCAGGTCGAACAGGTCGTCCACCGGCATAATCAATTCAGCGTCGGTGAAGGGGCCAGCGTGGTCATTGACCGTCCACAACAGGTCGGGCAGGCTACCGGCCAGGCCTGCGGTGAGGAAGTCCTCGCGCAGTTCTTCTACAGTTGCTTTCTTCACGACCTCAATGGTGACGTTGGGTTGAACGGCCATGTAGGCGTCGGCCAGGGATTGGACGTATTGCAGGCCGCCATCAGCTTCGCCTTCCTTGGTCCAGAGGACGATGGTCACCGGCTCCGCCTGGACCATCACCTCTTTGGTGACCACCACTTGCTTCTCGACTTCTTTAGTGACCACCACCTCCTTCTCGACCGGGACAGTCTCTTTGACGACCACTGTCTCGATCACCTTCTCGACCACCTTCTCGGGTGTCGCTGGGGCCGCGCATTGGGCAGCCAACATAGACACCACGGCCATCAAGGCCAGGATTGCAAACAGCTTCTTCTTCATTTTGAATTCTCCTCCCACGCGGTTACAGATTTTGCACGACGATCAAGTTACCTTTCCAGCATAGGTGTATCTGTTTCCTTGCGCATCACCCCCTCTCTATACAAGTCACTCCAGTTGCCCTGGGCCAGAGCGGTAACCGGGTTGCGAAATGTTTGCTCGAGCACCAAGGCGACAGCTCCTGCGGCGACAGCTTCGCGTCTCAATTGGGCGGGCACGATGCGGGTATCGGCGAGGGAACCAGCCATAGCGCGTGCTCCCACGGTGCGTTGCACTGGGTCTAACAGCAATTCGCTGGTTTCGTCCGCGCCGACGCCGACGATAACCCGTCCTGGGTTGAAGAGGTTGATGAGGCCGGCCAATGCCACGCCGATGTGGCGGCCTGCCTCCTCGAAGAGCTGCTGACTTAACGCATCCCGTTCTCGCGCCGCCCGCGCTATGTCAGTAGCCGTCAAGCGCCGGTGCAGACTCAGACTGGTCTGTTGTCCTGCTTGCATAGCCATCTCGGCCCGGCGCACAATGGCTTCGGCGCTGGCCATGCTCTCCAGGCAGCCGAAGCTCCCGCAACGGCACGGAGGACCGTTTTCGTCGATCGTCAGGTGTCCTATCTCGCCGGCATAGCCCCGCTGCCCGCGGTAGATTCGACCATCAACAATCAGTCCGCACCCGATGCCGGTACCGATCTTGATGTAAGCCAGATTCGACACATTCTTACCGGCTCCGTAGGCATACTCACCCAAAGCTCCCAGGTTGGCATCGTTGTCCAGGTAAACTGGCAGGCCCAATGCCTCTTGCAGCCGGTCGCGGATGGGCACCCGGTCCCAGCCTGGCATAATAGGGGGCGACACGACCATTCCCGCTGCGTAGTCAACCGGTCCCGGAACCGCCACGCCCACACCAAGGACACGAGGCCGTGAGATATTAGCCTGCTCTAAGGCTGTCTCCACGATGTGCGCCGCCTGCGCCAGTCCCTTCTCCGGGCCAACCTCAATCGAAAAAGGTTCTTCGAGGGTTACCAAGAGCGTAGCTTGCAGGTCAGCCACCACAGCCAGCAGATGGGTAGCCCCTATGTCAAGCCCGACGACAAATCCTGCCCTGGGGTTGAAATCCAGCAGAATCGGGCGCCTACCTCCCCGCGATTTCCCAACTCCCTGCTCGCGAATGAACTCGCTTTCGAGCAATTTGTCAACAATGGCAGAAACGGTCGAGCGGCTCAGTCGCGTCCGCTTGGCGATCTCGGCGCGCGAAATGGGTCGTTCTTCTCGTATCACCTTTAGAACGAGGCTTTTGTTTAGTTCCCGCATTAAGTTGGGGGCCAAAGCCAGCTCTTTTTGCTTAGACATCGTCTTGTAAGGGGAAAAATTGGGTACTGAGGGTGGAAAATCTAAGTGAATAGTATCACAATACTAGTGGTTTGTCAATGGCTTGAACAAAGTTTTAAGGTTCGGTATGCAGTGGAACATTGTTGCCCAAAAGACCCAATGTTTGACCTGCGCGTTCTCTTTCCCTATAATGCGATGGTAGGAATCGTCTGATGCTTGAGCTCAAAGATTTCTTCCATCTGCCGCAGATAGACGCGCTGGTGGAGCAAATACTCGCCGACGGTCCGGGCCTTGGTGTTGTCGCCGGACTCGATCCGCGTCCACTGGCCGTACCGGCTGCAACTGCCGGCTTCCTGCCTAGCGGTCGGTCAGCCATCTTCCGCATCTTGATGCGTCATATGTTGGCTGCTGACCGCCGGGTTAAGGCCATCGTGGTCGCCGAGACCAAAGACACGGTCCGCATTTCCAGACAACTCCGGCAACGGACCGAACTGGCGTTGGTCAAACCGCCTGCCACTTACGCCGACGAAATCGCGGCTGCCGCCCGCCGCCAACCCGGTTTGCTGGTGATTGATCGCCTGGACGCCCAGAGCGCGCCGTCTGCGCTCGAAGCGGCTCAAAGCGGGCTGCGTGTCCTATCACAGATGGATACCGTTTTCTGCGGCGCCGACATTGCCCACCATCTGCTGGATCTGGGAGTGCCACGCGAGCGACTGGCCGGCCTGGCCTGGGTCGTCGCCATCCAACGCCTGGCAACGCTCTGCCCGACCTGCAAAGAGCCGGAGCTGCCGAACCCTGCATGGCTGGCTGAGCTGCGTCTTCGTTACCCTGCCCTGCCCCTGGATGGAACCTTCTTCCGGGCAGCCGGCTGCGACGACTGCAACCATACCGGTCGGAAAGGTGACGTGGCTGCCTTCGACATCTTTCGGGCAAGCGCCGATCCATCCACGTTGTTCGAGCAACCCAGTCTGCTTCCGCTGGAGGAGTACGTGTTACACCTGGCAGCACTGGGCTATGTATCACTGGACGACGTTATCAGGCTCGATTTTGACCAACTTCATCGCACCTACAGCTTACTGAGCAGCAGTGAACACGCCCTGGCCGATGCCAATGCCACCCTGAAGCGCAAGCTGGTCGAACTGGAGGTCGCCAACCGGGTGCTCCAGCAGCGGACTGAAGCGCTGATCTCACTCCAGGACATCGGCCTGATCCTGGCTACCTCAACGGAACTGGCCGATCTGACAGCCCGTATCTGTCGCCACGCCTGCGACCTCTGTGGCGCCGACAGGGCAATCCTGTACTTTCTGCGACCCGACGGCCGCGCTGAGGTGCTGGCTGTCAGTGGCTGGAATCCAGAATTGATCCACCAGCAGGTAGACTCGACCTCGTTGTTCAGTGTCGACCCTGGCGGGCCGGATCCCATTGGCTCTGAACCGGCACCTTTCGATGCCTGGCCGCCCGGCGTGCCCTCTCGCCACCCGGACGTGGAAGGTATATCGCTGCGAGCCGGACTGCGCGTACCCCTCATCGCCCAGAACGAAGTTACCGGGCTGATGCTTGTCCACACGGCTCAGAAGCCACGCTTCACACCAGGCGAGATAGCGCTTCTCCAGGCATTCACCAACCAGGCC
>JAHELX010000320.1 GCA_024643945.1 Anaerolineales bacterium | reverse complement strand
AATGCGGAACGTATGGAGCGCGCCGCTGGCGAGATTCAAACCGTCGAGGTGACGCGCGCCGTCCGGTCTACACAGGTCTACGGCGTTGAAGTCACTGAGGGAGATATCATTGGCCTGCTCAATGACCAACTGGTCGCCTCCGGGCAAGACTACACAGCCGTGGTGATGCAGGTGCTGGACCAGGCCCGGGCTGGGGATTGCGAGATCCTCACCATCTATTTTGGACAGGACGCCACCCAAGAGGAAGCCAGCGCCCTTGCCGATCAAATTGTCGAAGCATATCCCAACCTCGAAACAGAGGTGCACGAAGGGGGTCAGGTGCATTATCGCTACATCCTTTCGCTAGAATAATCCTGGAAGAAGAAATTATGGGAAAAGTTGCCATCGTTACCGACAGCACAGCCTTCCTGGAGCCTGGTGCGGCCCAGGAATTGGATATCACCGTTGTCCCGTTGAACGTACACATCGGAGACGAGACGCTGCGAGATGGGATCGACATCACGCCTGAGGCGTTTTTCCAGCGCCTGGAGCAGGGTGGCCCGATTCCGCGCACGTCGCCTCCTTCCGTGCAGACTTTCGAACGCGTGTATGCCAACCTTCACACCCGCACTGACCAAATCTTATCCATTCACATCTCCGGCCGGCTCAGTCAGACTCTGAATCACGCGCAGCGTGGCGCTGAGAGCTTGTTGGGACGTTGTAAAATCATTGTCGTCGACTCGCTGACCACCTCATTGGGATTGGGAATTCTGGTCAGGGCCGCAGCGCGGGCTGCCCAAGAGGGTGCCAACCTGGACGAGATTGTGCGGTTAGTGCGGGGCATGATCCCCCACATCTACATCGTATTTTACGTAGATGAGATGGATTACCTGGAGCGAGGCCGCCGTATCGGTAGAGCGCAAGCTATCCTGGGCACGATGTTGAATATTAAGCCCCTGTTATTTGTAGAAGACGGCGAGATTATCCCTCTGGAGAAAGTTCGCACTCACGAAAAAGCCGTCGAAAAGCTCTTTGAATTTGTGGCCGAGTTTTCAGAACTGGAACAAGCTGCGATTGTCCAGCGCCACGCGACCTCTACCGAGGAAACCAAGATGCTCCTGGAACGGTTAGAGCAGCTCTTCCCCCGCATAGAATTCCCGATTATCCAATATGGGCCAGTACTGGCGAGTCACATCGGGGCATCCGCGATGGGAGTCGTCGTATACGAGACGCCCGAATGGTAGAATTGGTCCCCGTGCTCCAGCTTCCATTCCGATGCCTCCGGTAAAGATCGTCGTTGATAGCACCGTCGATCTACCACCCGAGATGATGGCCGAACTGGACATTACGGTTGTCCCCTGCCTGGTTCGCTTCGGCGGTCAGACCTTCCGGGAAGGCGTGGATATCACGCGCGCCGAGTTCTTCGCACGGCTACAAACTGGCCCTCACTTCCCCAGCACGGCTGCGCCCGCGCCAGGTATCTTCGAAGATATTTACCGGCGGCTGGCTGCTGAGACGGAGGCGGTTGTCTCCATCCATCTCAGTTCCCAACATAGCGGTATCTTCAACTCTGCGCGCCTGGGCGCAGAAGCCGTGGCCGACAGCCTGCGCGTCGTGCCCGTAGACTCTGGCCAGATCAGTTTGGGTATGGGGCTAATGGCAATGGTCGCAGCCGAAGCTGCGCGAGACGGCGCTTCGTTGGCGGAAGTTCTCAACATACTGGACGACCTGAAACCGCGAACCCATCTGTTTGCCATCCCCAGCACCCTCGACAATCTGCGCCGAAGCGGTCGTATCACCCAGATCGTCGCTCGCCTGGGGAATTTATTGCACATCAAGCCGATTTTGCATGTACACCAGGGCCAGGTCTTGCTGCAAGAACGGGTACATAGCTGGGGGCGGGCCCAACAGCACCTGATCCAGGCGGTACGCTCGATGGCTCCCTTCGAGCGCGTGGTGCTGGCCCATATCCAACACCCTGAGGCGGCCCAAGCCCTCGGTCATGCCCTCACCGACCTGCTCCCGCCCGGCACCTTCACCTATGAAGCGGGGGTCATCATTGGCATCCACGTCGGGGTCGGGACGGTGGGTATTGCCTTGATCCGGGGCCGGAGCGCTGAGACCAAAATATGATCGCCTTTCGGAGGCAGACCTAACCCCCGGCCCCTTCCCTCCCAGGGAAGGGGAGATTTGCTCCCCTCCCTGCGGCGGGGAGGGGCTGGGGGAGAGGTTTGCCCTAAAACCGAAATACATCCAGGTTATGTCCAAATTGACATGACAGGGGAGGCGTGATAATATCAAGTATCATCGAATTAGTCCTTCTCTTATGTAGAGGGACGCCAGGATAGGATATATTATGTCATTGCCTTTCGAAACCCTGAGCAAGATGTTGGCCTTGGAGAAGCAACGGGGTTACGACAATAGAGCCGTCGTGGGTGGGCTGGAACGGCTGTCCGATACATGGGCGACCGAGGCCATCACCCAGGTTGGCACCAAAGAGGAGCGGCTGCTCATTGAAGAAATCGCCGGGTTGCTCCGCCAATATTCATCTCTCAAAGAACAGAGGGAGCGAGCAACCCTGATCGATGACTTGCTGGACAAAATCGCGGGCGGTCCTCCGTCACCTACCTTAGACCAGGAACTCACCCCACCTTCTGCCAGTTCCCCGGCGACCGGCGAGGCTTCGCCTGGCTATCGGGAAGTGGTCGGTGATGCTGGGCGCCCTGCCGCGACCTCGACCCCATCCAGGCCCGAGCCACCGGAACGCAGCATTGATGGCCTCGATTCACCTGTTACCCGGCTGCCCGGCATCAAAACGGGCTATGCCCGGCGCATGGCCAACCTGGGCGTGCTGACGATTGGCGATATGCTGGCCCTTTACCCGCGCCGCTACGACGACTATCGCTCCCTCAAAACCATCAACCAGCTTGAATACGGAGAAGAGGTCACCATCATCGGGACCGTGTGGGAAACCCTGGCGCGCGAGACCCGTCGCGGTGGGACGGTCATTACCAGCACGCTAAGCGACGGCACCGCCACCATCCAGGCCACCTGGTTCAACCAACCCTGGCTTATCGACAAACTCAAAGCAGGGGATCAGATCGTCATCAGCGGCACGGTAGATGAATACCTGGGCCGGCTGGTCTTTCAGTCCCCCGAATGGGAGCCGTTGGACAGGCATTTGATACACACCGGGCGATTGGTGCCGGTTTACCCGCTCACGCAGGGCATCACTCAAAAATGGCTGCGCAGCCTGATGAAGCGCACCGTGGACTACTGGACGCAGCGACTGCCCGACCATCTGCCCCAGGCCAACCGCGAGCGATTGGACCTGCCTCCTCTCGACCAGGCGGTGCGCCAGATTCACTTCCCTGATACCTGGGAATCTCTTGAGGCCGCCCGCCGCCGGCTCGCTTTTGACGAGTTCCTGCTCATCCAACTGGGTGTTTTGCGCCAGCGACGCGAGTGGCGCTCCCAACCAGGGCGTCCCGTGGCTGGGGACGAAGGACTGCTGCAGGACTTCGTTGCATCCCTGCCCTTCGCCCTCACCGATGCCCAACATAAGGTGCTGGGGGAAATTATCGACGACCTGCGCCAACCGGTGCCGATGAGCCGCCTTTTGCAGGGCGACGTGGGATCGGGTAAGACGGTGGTGGCGCTGGCGGCCATGCTTGTCACCGCCGCCGGCGGGGCCCAGAGCGCTTTGATGGCCCCTACCGAAATCCTGGCCGAACAACATTACCGCAGCATTACCCAGTTGATCGAGAATTCCCAACTCGCCAGGGGCGATCCGCGCTTTGTTGTTCGCCTTTTGACGGGCAGCACTCCCGCCGCCGAGCGAGACGCCATCTATCAGGAAATCGCCAGTGGACACGCCAGGTTGGTCGTGGGCACCCACGCCCTCATCCAGGGGACGGTGGCCTTCAATGACTTGAGGCTGGCCATCATCGATGAACAACACCGCTTTGGCGTGCAGCAGCGGGCCGCCTTGCGCGACAAGGGGTATAACCCGCACGTGTTGGTGATGAGTGCCACCCCCATCCCGCGCTCGCTGGCCCTTACCCTTTACGGCGATCTGGATCTGTCGGTGATAGATGAGATGCCGCCCGGCCGGCAGACGATCATCACCCGCTGGCTGACACCGATGGAACGCGAACGGGCCTACACCTTTGTCCGCGCCCAAATTGAACAGGGACGCCAGGCTTTCATCATTTGCCCGTTGGTAGAAGAGTCGGAAAAGGTCGAGGCTAAATCGGCCGTGGAAGAACACGCCCGCCTGCAACAAGAGATCTTCCCCGACCTGAACCTGGGCCTGCTGCACGGCCGGATGAAGGCGGAAGAAAAAGATGCGGTTATGAAGCAATTTCGCAATGGCGAACTGCACATTCTCGTCTCGACGGCTGTCGTCGAAGTAGGCATTGACGTGCCCAATGCCAGCCTGATGCTGGTAGAAGGCGCAAACCGATTCGGCCTGGCCCAACTGCATCAATTCCGGGGCCGGGTAGGACGCGGCGAGCACCAGAGCTACTGTTTGCTGCTGGCCGACGCCACCACTGCCGATGCCGAGGCCCGGCTGCGCATCATCAGCGAGACCAACGACGGCTTTAAGCTGGCCGAAGAGGATTTGAAGCTGCGCGGGCCTGGCGAATTTTTTGGCACGCGCCAGAGTGGGTTGCCCGACATTAAGCTGGCCAAACTGAGCGACACCCGCTTGCTGGAAATGGCTCGCAACGAGGCCAGGCATCTCTTCGAGAGTGATCCCGAGCTCGGCCAACCCCAGCACCGGCTGCTGTCGCGCAAGCTGCACGCGTTCTGGCAGCCTCAAACTGATTTGAGCTAATGTAACTAATCAGGCCAGGTAACCCTTGCGAAGGTTGGTGAGAGTTTTCAGAGCGAAAATGCCTTGGTCTACCGAAAACTGCCCTGTTAGCCAGGTTGTCGTAACCTTCGCAAGGGTAGCTGAGTACGGAGAATGATCTGATGACACGAGCTATCTATCCGGCCACCTTTGATCCCATCACCATGGGGCACATCGACATCGCTACGCGCGCCGCCGCGCTCTTCAGTGAGCTGATTGTGGCCGTTTACGATCGCCCGCTCAAGAACCTGCTATTTTCGCCGGAGCAGCGCTGGCAGATGACTCACGACGCGCTGGCTGGTCTGCCCAACGTGCGAGTCGAACGCTACACCGGCCTGACGGTGGAATTTGCCCGGGAGCAGGGAGCGTCCGTCATTGTGCGTGGCCTGCGGGTGCTCTCTGACTTTGAGTGGGAATTTCAGCTCGCGCTCACCAACCGTAACCTGGCTCCCGATATTGACACGGTATGTCTGATGACCAGTCAAGAATATTCATTCCTCAGTTCGAGCGTGGTCAAAGAAATCGCTCTGGCTGGCGGTGACACCACCGATTTGGTGCCGCCTCACGTCATCCAGGCTCTTCACGCCAAAATGCGCGAACTGGGGGGAGACGGCGACAACAAGGTGAAGCTGGTTTCGCTCCGGGATTAGATCGGAGCTGGTGCCTATCGAAAGGGGGTGATGACCATCGACATCCTCCACTTGGTTGACCGGTTGGAAACGCTTCTCAACGGGAGTTGGCGGCTCCCCTTCACGTCGAACGTCGTGATTCAGGAGGATGCCTTCCTCGACATCATTGACCAGATGCGCATTTCCATTCCTGAGGAAGTGAAACAGGCCAAGCGTATCAGCGCCGAGCGGGAGCGACTGCTGGAACAAGCACAGGAAGAAGCAGATCGTATCGTCAGTTTGGCCCAGGAACAGGTTGGTAGCATCGCCGACGATCACGAGATTGTCAAGGCCGCGCAGGCCAAAGCTGATGAAATTATTGCACACGCGCACCGCTCCGCCGAAGGCATAAGAGCTGACGCCGATGCCTACGTGATGGAAGTGCTCAGCGGCATGGAAGAAGAATTGATGCGGCTGCTGACGACCGTCCGCAACGGCATCCGCCAGGTGCAGAGTTCCGCCATGGCTCAAGATGCCGACCGCCGGATTCCCAGGGAAGACGGCGGCCAAGGCCGGTAAAGTGCCCGGCACTTTTGCGGCCTTTGAAGTGCCGGGCACCTTCAGGCTGAGTAGTTGCAAGAGCGGATAAAAAACAGATAAGTGCGGGCAAGCGGGCTGCGTGGGGAAACTATGGAGATGAGTGAAAAACGAAACAGGAAACCTTCGCATTCCCTTCAGTTTAACGTGGCTCAATTGCTCAAGCAACAGAGTGGTGCCCGGCGCGTTTATGACGTCGACGCTGCCGACGTGCCTCCGCTCGACGATGAGTTGAAGGTAGTGGCCCCTTTTCGCGGACAGGTACGCTTCACCCGGGTCGGGGATGGAATCCTGGTGACCGGGGAACTGGAAACTAGTGTTGAGTTAGAATGCAGCCGTTGCCTATCCACTTTTCTGGCACCGATCGAATTTGAGATCGAAGAGGAATTCCGCCCCACCCTGGATATCACAACTGGCGCCTGGCTGCCCCAGGAGCCGGGTCAAGACGCGGCTACCCTGATTGACGAACACCACATCCTCGACCTGGCCGAGGTAGTCCGGCAAGACATGTTACTCAGCTTGCTGCCTTCGCCCCTCTGCCGGCCCGACTGCCGGGGGCTCTGTCCCCATTGCGGCCAGAACTGGAACGAAGGAAGCTGTGATTGCCATACAGAAGCCAGTGATCCGCGCTGGGAGGCCCTGAAAGCGACTTTCGAGCAGGGATAATCCGCTCGACGACGTCTAATCCTCTACAAGAGGACTGATAGCATTGCTTGAGCTTTGAGAGCGAACAGAATACAAATGAACAAAGCCCCGCGATTTTCCCAATGCGGGGCTTTGCCTGTTCATTAACACTACTTTTCTTCCAGATATAAGGGGCACAGTCGCCCACGAACTACCACTCGAGAAGCTGAAGAGCCACGGCGTAGCCCGTTAGCAGCCCATGATAAAATGCCAGACTCTCCGGGTCTGCCTGCTGCTGCGCCATCTGGTACATAGCCTGTGCCTGGTTCGCCGCTTCCAACAGTCGCTGGCGGCGCTGCAGGCGGGGGTTACTGTCTGAGGTGATCTTATTAGCCAGGGTGTGAACGGCTACCCCGCTTCCAACTTTAAATTGCGAGCCGTCTCGCCTCGTATTCATATTCACCCTCCTGTGTAATGCTTATACGCTAATTCTA
>JAHELX010000319.1 GCA_024643945.1 Anaerolineales bacterium | reverse complement strand
TCGACCCAGTTCAGGATCACCTTGCCCGAGTTGCCGGAGCGCATCACCTCGAAAGCCTCTTCAAATTGCGTATAATGAAACTTGTGAGTGATGACCGGGCTAATGTCCAGGCCGGTTTGAATCATGGACTGCATCAAGTACCAGGTCTCATACATCTCGCGGCCGTAGATACCCCTGATGGTGAGGCCGTTGAAGATGACAGTGTTCCAATCGATGGCTATCTCCTGGGTGGGTATGCCCAGCATAGCGATCTTCGCGCCGTGGCACATATTCACCAGCATGTCCTTGAAGGCTTCTCCACTTCCCGACATCTCCAGGCCTACGTCGAAGCCCTCCTTCATCCCCAATTCCAGTTGAACCTCGGCGACGCTTTTTTCTCCAATGTCAAGGGCCACGGTGGCGCCCATCTTCCTGGCCAGTTCGAGGCGGTAAGGGTTTATATCCGTCGTCACGACATAACGCGCGCCGGCGTGTTTGACGATGGCAGTGGCCATAATCCCGATCGGGCCGGCCCCCGTAATCAGCACATCTTCCCCCAGGACCTTGAAGGCCAGGGCGGTATGGGTGGCGTTGCCGAAGGGATCGAAAATGCTCAGTATATCCAGGGGGATGTTGGGATCGGCGTGCCAGACATTGGTGACCGGAATGCACAAGTACTCGGCAAAAGCGCCGGGCCGGTCCACACCGACGCCTTTGGTGGCATTGCACAGATGGCGGCGCCCGGCCAGGCAGTTCCGGCACCGGCCGCAGACGATATGCCCCTCGCCCGAAACGATCTCACCAATTTCCACGTCGTGCACGTTGCTGCCCATGGCGGCCACCGTGCCCACGAACTCATGGCCGATGACCATCGGAACCGGGATGGTTTTCTGCGCCCAGGGATCCCAATTCCAGATGTGAACGTCGGTACCGCAGATCGACGTCTTGTGGATCTTGATCAGAACGTCATTGATGCCGCACTCTGGAACCGGCACCTCATCCAACCATAGGCCGGGCTCCCGGTATTTCTTGACAAGCGCTTGCATGGTTTTCTTCATTTTTTGTTCCGCCTCCTCACGGGGAGAGCAGCAGACATCCTTCGTGTCTGAGAAGCCATTCTTTTCGCCACAGTCCGCCGCCATAGCCGGTCAGGCTCCCATCGCTGCCCACGACGCGGTGACAGGGCACAATGATCGATATAGGATTGCTTCCGTTGGCCGCGCCTACTGCACGTGCCGCTCGGGGGCGGCCGATGACGTTGGCGATACCCTGATAGGAAACCATTTGGCCAAAGGGCACTTTTAGTAGCTGTTGCCAGACTTCCCGCTGAAACTGAGTGCCCTGTAAGTCAATCGGCAGATCAAATGCATGCCGCCTTCCGTCAAAGTATTCGGCTATCTGTCGAATGGCTTCGTCGAGCATTGGATGAGAATCGAAGTCTGCGCGGCGTCTCTCTACAAAAGAGAGCGACGTTACCCCGGTAGCCGTGCTACTGATTTCGATCAAGCCAATGGGCGATGCGTAATACCCGTAGTATCGCAAATAATCCTTCATCTGCATTCCCGCCTAAGCACTTGTTCATCAATAACTTCGCACTTTGGAATGGAAATTACGCGCAAAACTGCCACAAAAATATGAAGTTGTTTTCGAACAAGTACCAAGCAGACAATAATCCAGAAAGGTCACAACCTTCCAGCCCAGCAACCAGTATATCATAAACAACCCCCTCAATGCAATGCTTTTACGAGGTGTTTCTCCCCTTTTTCAGCTACCTGTATGGTCGGGTAAGGAGGCGAAGTTGCCTTCGCCCCTCCCCTAAGAACCGTGCATCCCAGTTTCCCAAGACACGGCTCAAGCCTTTCTAATGCCCGTTGAAGGACACGGCTTTACAACATCCAACTTATGGCTGTGGACTTGTCTATGGCAGTTGGGGTGAAGTAGCGCCCGGTTTTCGGCCTTATCGCTGCCCCCATTCACTCGCCAAACGATGTGATGGTTATGCCAGCCAGTTAATCGGGTGATTTTCTGATTGCACACGGGACAGAGACCGTTTTGTTCCTGCCACAAGAAAAGCAGTTGCCGTCTACCCTTGAGGTCAGCGGCCATTTTTAGACCGAGCCGCTCTTCGAGGTAGACTTCCCAAGCCGGGTCATAGGGGTTAGCCGCCCCTTTGATTTTGGTGTGTCGTCGAATAGGCACATTGGGAATATGGAAGAGGTGGATTTGGCGGGTTTTTCCCTCTTGGTCCTTGATTTCACCGCAGAAAACCCAGTTGCGCTGACCAACGGACTGAAAGTACTTCTTTTTAATCCATCGGCCTGACTTATTGGGGTGTCTACGTTTGGCCCATTGCCACAAGGCTTTGAAGATAGCGGAGCCCACTTTGCCAAAGGTTTGTTTACTGACGATGTGCTGGTGATAGTTGGCCCAGCCGCGCAGGATGGGATTTAGCTGGACGATCAACTGTCCAGCACTCATCATCCCACTGGTCTTGATGACCTTTCGAACTTTATGCAAGAAGGCTTTAACATTCTGACGGGATGGTTTAATCAGTAATTTGCCTTTGTATTTACGAATGTTTTGGCCTAAAAAGTCGAAGCCATCCGCAATGTGAGTAATGCGGGTCTTTTCGGGTGAGAGTTTGAGGCCTCGTTCCTTCAGGAATTCTTCGACCAGGGGCGCAATTCCCTTTTCCAGAAGTTCTTTGGAATTTCCGGTAATCAGGAAGTCATCAGCAAATCTGACCAGATTAACCTTGGCCTTGGGGTATCTTTGGTGTAGGTCTGTTTCCAGACCATCCAAAGCCAGATTGGCGAGCACGGGTGAAATTATGCCACCTTGAGGTACGCCTTCATCCGTAGGATAGAACACAGCCTTGTCAATGAACCCGGCTTTAAGCCATTGGCGGAGGATCGTTTTGTCCATTGGAATGTTCTTTAACAACCAGTCGTGCGAGATTCGGTCGAAGCAGGTCGATATATCGCCCTCATAGATCCATTCGGCCCGGTTTTTGTTGCTCAGGATGTTGAAACATTGTTCAATGGCATCAGCCTGACACCGTTCCCGTCTGAAGGCATACGAATTCGGGTCAGCCAAACATTCCGCGATGGGGTCAAGGGCCAGCAGGTGCAGAGCCTGCATGGCCCTATCCTTCATCACGGGAATTGAGAGGGGGCGCTTACGCTTGCCGTCACTTTTCGGAATATAGGTTCGTCGGAGTGGTTGAGGACGGTAGCCTCTGCGCCGGAGTGTGCCAATGGCGGCTGCTTTCTTGGTGGGGGTGTTCCAGATTTCTCCATCCACCCCCGGTGTCCGTTTGCCCTGGTTTTCCGTCACTCGTCTAATAGCCAGAGCTTTGCCACTAAACGAGTGGGTCAGCAGACGTTGCAAAGCTTTCGCTTTACCCCATTTGCCTGCCTGTACTGCCTTCACGATACGTGCTTGAAGCCGACGCACGTTGCGGTGGACTTTCTGCCAATCTATGGCGTGCCAGTCTACCGTCTCGTGGGAGGCTGCACCAGCCCTCATTTCTGCTTGCGCAGTTGAGTTGACCGTCATCTGCTTTTCCTCCTTAATCGGTTGGTCAAGTCCTCTCGTGATGAAAGACCAGATGGAAGTCTGCCCGCTTTCGCGTGGGATCATGTCGCCGTTTGGCTCAACCCCTATCCGCCCCATTACAGGACGGCCTTCGCTTTCTCCATCCTCCCTTACCCGCAACTCCATCGGTTTACCTTACGGCTTACTTTCCCTGTTGCCAGGGGAAGTTACGGGCTTACTACGTTCCGCTTACATACCATTGGATGGGTTAGGTGCTGTCTCTCCGCCGGTGGGGCGACATCTGCGTCAGGAAATAGGGAAGTTCCTGAACCTGCCCACTTGCCTTTTGGCTCAAGCCTCTCAGCGCCTTTGGCTTGTCAACACTTACGGCGTTTATCAACAGTTCACATCTGTTCACCATACCCTCCGATCCTAGCTCCCGACCACCTCGACGCTGGCAGTCGCAACCGCTTCTCACGATTTTGGTTGCCACCCTTTTGGATGAGGCTACCTTGTTCCAGTCGCGCTTGATTCAGACTGGTAGGATACCAATGGCAGAACATTGGGTTACATCCTGATATTATTCAGTTGCAACAAATATGTAAGCGACTTCGTGTCGCACTCCCCAACGTGTTACGCTCCCAAGATTTTCTCGCCGAATTTGGAATTGTTGTTATGCGGAAATTCATATTCACAACCGAGGTAAAATATGTTATAATGTGTACATCATAGTAAACAATTGATGCCTTAGAAGAAAACTCGGTATCTTGCCACGGGGACCGTTCTACAGCTTTGCTCGCAAGGGGACTCCCTGTTTTTGTGTCGATGTGACAGGCGCAGCAGCCTTATCAATAACTCTTTGTACTTGTCCAGTAAGAACTTTGCACTTCAATCGACAAATCAGGTGTAAACTGACTGCAAAAGTATCAAGTCATTTCTGGACAGGTGCTTTGTAGTTCCTTAATAAATTGAGGGTACCAAGCAATGGCAAATCTGATCGGGAAGACTCTGGGGCAATACGAAATCAGAGAGAAAATCGGGCAGGGCGGTATGGCGCAGGTCTTCAAGGCCTACCAGCCCGGCCTGGACCGCTTTGTAGCAGTGAAGGTCCTGTCACCCTCTTTGGCCGAGGAGCCGGGCTTCACCCAGCGCTTCCAGCGCGAAGCCCACTCGGCTGCTCGCCTGCATCATCCCCATATCCTGGAAGTGTACGACTTCGGCCTGCAGGACAATTACAACTACCTGGTTATGCGCTACGTGGAAAAATCCAGGACTCTGGGTGATTTGATCCGCGAGGGAGCTCCGCTGGACAGGCTGATTACTTACATCATCCAGGTCGCCGACGCGCTGAACTACGCGCACCAGCGGGGTATTGTCCATCGCGATGTCAAGCCGGGCAATATCCTCATCGATGGCAAGTGGGCTTTGCTAACTGATTTTGGCCTGGCCAAAATCAAGGAGGCTTCCAGTCAACTGACTGCCACTGGCATCGGTCTGGGTACCCCGGCCTACATGTCACCGGAGCAGGCATCTGGTACGAATGTAGATCACCGCACTGATATTTATGCCTTGGGCGTTATTCTCTACAGAATACTAACGGGTACAGTGCCCCATGACGCCCCCACACCCTTCGCCATCCTCGCCAAGCGCTGCAGTGAGCCTGTCCCCTCCCTGCGCGAAACTAAGCCCGACATCCCTGAGAGCCTTAACCACGTCGTCCTTCGCTCGCTGGCCATGATACCGGGCGATCGCTATCCCACTGCTACCCACTTTGCAGATGCGCTCCAGAAAGCGGAGGAAGATCCCGACTATCGAGAGGAATCGATTACCACCTTGCTTGCCACAGAAGCGGGGACGACGGTATTTGACAGAGCAGACGACGCCGGGGCTGTCACCATTGCTTCTCAAGGCAAAATGCTCTTTGGCGCGGCCTCTGCCCGGCGGAACAGCCTGATCCTCATCGCTGGCGGAGTGCTGGCGGCAGTGGTTGTGGTGGGAGCTCTTCTCTTTCTCTTGTTGTCCCTGGGGGGCGGCGGTGGCAGTTCCGCTGCCCAACCTCTTGACCAGATCGAAACTCCGGCCGGCGCCCAGGTGGTCGCTCCTATTTCTCAAACTGAGACTTCTGCCTTGCCTGCCAACACCCCGACCCCCGTTCCGCCTGGCACCCCCTCGGCCATGGCCAGGGCAGACCTGGAGGTGCGGAGCGGCCCAGGTGACGAATATGAATTGCTGGGCTACTTACCTGGGGGTGCAATGGCTGAGATCGTCAGCCGGGATAAAGGGGGGCAGTGGTGGCAAATTAAATCCAGCCTCTCCGCCGCAGGTGTGGGCTGGATTAGAGCCGGTTCCGACTTCTCGGAAGCGACTGACACCGAGAACGTCCCCATCGCCCTGGCTCCTCCCACTCCGACTCCCATGCCTGTTCCCGGCACACCTACCTCAACCACCTCCTCTGCCTCCGATACCCTTACCCTAACCGCAATCCCTGTCCCTGATACCCCAACTTCAACCGCTACTCCTACGCAGGCGGTGCCTACCGCGACTCCTATGGCGCCAGCTTCACCCACTGCCAGGAAGTCCCCAACCCTGCCTGCCGGCCAATTCACCCTGCTCAAGCCCACCTCGCCTGAGAATCCCAGCTACGGCCCGACTGAGTTTGAGTGGCAATGGAACAGCCCGCTCGGGGCTGACCAGGGTTTCGAGGTGCGCGTCTGGCGCGAGGGGGAGCCGCCGGCCGGCGTTCATAACGCGGTGGAAGACAATAAAAATGGCAAAGTGGTCGCCCTGGGTAACAACACCTACCGCCTGACGGTTGACATTCGTGACGCGGCCGGCGTGCGAGGTCGCAGCGGCGAATACCTGTGGACCGTTGTCCTGGTGCAGATCAGCCCTGACTATAAGGATCTGGGTAAGCAGGCTACCCCCGCCCGCCTGCGCTTTGAAGCCGGTGGTGAGGGCGGTGATGAGGGCGGGCCTACGCAGCCTTCGGACTAGAGGCATATCAGAACCCACTTCAAGTGTATACAAAGCCGACCAGGTAGGGAGGTTCTTATCGGCCAGTGGTCTGGATGTTTGGACACCTGGCGAAGGGAGGAGGATTCTCATGCGCACCCGGAAAATTCTAAAAGGTTGTGTTTTGGTTCTAATTGTCAGCCTGTTCATGCTATCGAAACCCATCTCATTGGACAGTTATCCCCCGGTTCTACTACCTCCTGGCGGAGGCGTCTCGATAGGATTGGCGCAGGGGGGCGAAGAGGAAACTGTCGTTTTCTCGGGAGAGGCGCTTGACGAGCCCTCAGGACCCATCGAAGGGACGGAAGTGTTGGAGAAGCGCACGCTCACATCCAAGACCTACCAGCTTGGCCCCAATCAATACCGAGCCCTCATCAGCACCCTGCCTATGCATTACACGGATGAAGAAGGTAACTGGCAAGACATCAGTACTGCTATTCAGCGCCAAGATGACGGCAGCTACTATTCTGGTACAAACCTCGTCAAGGCACGCTTCCCGGGGCAGCTCAGCGCTGGACGAGGTATTGACATCGAAATACCCCTCTCCCGTTCCGAGGGGCCGAGCAGCGCGCGCATTGAACCGCTTGCGGCGGTAGGCTCGAGTGCGGTGACTAACTCCGAGGATGTATCAATCACCTGG
>JAHELX010000318.1 GCA_024643945.1 Anaerolineales bacterium | reverse complement strand
CACCGCATGCGAGTTCGCTTCGAGGACACCAACGGCGAGGTTGAAGCCCTCTCCTTCGGCCGCGAGCGTTTCCAGCAGTTGGCCAGGGCGTGCCACGTGTGATTGAACGACCCAGGGGCCAACGGAAATCAGGTCAGCCCTCGCCCGGCCCGTGACGAAGCCCCTAATCCGTCCCTCCAACTCAAGCACTTTACAAAGATGGGGATGCAAGGACAGCCATCGCTGCAAAAAGAAAGAGCGATCCGCCCCGAATGCCCCCCGATCCATTTCGGCGACTACAGCCAGGTGTGCAGGGGTCATGGCCCGGACCCCCGAATAACGAGCGGCGCGCACCCTCCCCGAGAATCTAAGGGATCGGCAGACCTTCCGAAACCCAAGCCTCTCATAGAGGGGAATCGCGCTTTCCACCCCATCCAGGTAAATGCTCCGTACACCCCGGTGGCTGAGGTAGGCAAGGGCGTGCTGCATGAGCCGCGTTCCTATCCCACGTCCCCGCATGTCCTTGCGGACAATGAGTTCGCCCAGGAAGCCGGACTCTCCATAGGCAGTCGCCACACACATCCCGATACGATCTCCATTCTCCTCGGCTACGAAGCAACCGTTCGGGTCGTACAGCAGAAAGCCCTCAAAGTCTTCCTTTGTCTCGCTCAACCAACCTTCATTGGCAGTTAGCGTCGCCGCAAATTCCAGATCAGATGATATCATAGGACGGATGTTCATAATAGCCCCCGACGGTTTCGACCCTGGACGCAACTTGTTATTGCCCTCATTATATCAAAACACCTACAAAATCAAAGCCGGTAACCGCTTGGGCCTACTGCGCAACCGTTGTGTAAAGTCATCTTGTCCTTGGATTGTCATTTCAGATTTACGAAATTCGTAAAAATAACGCAAAATTCAACGAATTTCGTTGAAAAGCCTTGACTTATCTTACGAAATCTGATAATATAGTCTAGGATAAGCAGAGGGCGAGAAGAAGGCAAGCGGAAAAGGGCGCATGGATAAAATCGATCGAGCCATTATCACCCGCCTCCAGTACGACGGACGGACACCATACACCGACATCGCTGCCGAGTTAGGCATCTCCGAAGGGTCTGTACGCCATCGCGTTCGGCGGCTGATTGATAGCGGAGTGCTGCAAATCGTCGGCATTGTAGAGCCCCAGTTCCTGGGCTGGAATGCAGCCGGGATGATCGGAGTTACCGTCCAGGCAGGAAAGGTCGATGCCGTGGCTCAACAGATCGCCCAGTTCCCCGAGGTTAGCTACCTTTTTATGGCCTCCGGCGGGTTCGACCTGTTCGTCGAAGTCTATTGCAGAGACATGGATCATTTTGTCTCTTTCCTCAATCAGAAGTTGCAGTTAGTTCCGGGAGTGCAGCGGACCGAAACGTTTATGATCCTCAAAATGTACAAACTATCCTACCGCTGGGGTGAGGCAGAGTCGCCTCGAACGGATCACAGATTCCGCATCGACTTGCAAAGCCGGGAGGCAGGTACCTAGTGCCCCGTCAAGGCTGATTTGACGGGCAATTCTGACCCCCATGGCGTCTGTTTCTAGTCTTCAGATCACGTTTGCTGGGGTACCTGGTGCCCCGTCAAGGCTGATTTGACGGGCAATTCTGACCCCCATGGCGTCTGTTTCCAGTCTTCAGATCACGTTTGATGGGGTACTAGCCAAACCGACCAGTAAGTTGGCACAATTGAGTGGCAATGTTAACCAACCGTCTGCCTGATTCTATCGCTGAGCTGGTTCACGAAAAATCGGTCGAGATCCTGAGCGAAGTGGGGTTCTGTGTGCCCGAACCGAGCGTCTTGGCCCGCCTCGAAGCCGCCGGTTTCCCGGTCGATCAGCAGTCACAAATGGTTCGAGTGACACCGGAACTGCTGGAAACAGCTATGGCTCACCTGCCCCACGACGTGAAGCTCTACACCCGGACCGGAGAAACACCGGCACCTCTTGGTACGCCTGAGCGCGGCCCCTGCTTTATGGGTGCCGGCACGCCGGTTAATGTGTTTGACCTGCAGACCGGGATGCGGCGGCCCGCCACCCGGCAGGACGTGCGTGATCTGGTGCTTCTGCAGGATGCGCTACCACAGGTGGACATCGTCCGCCCCACCGTCACTGCCACCGACCAGGGCGATTGTTCAGACCTGGTCGAAATCGCCGAGTTGCTGCGCTGTACCAGCAAGCCGGTGGTTCACCGCACCCTATCCTCGGAGCGGGTGGACGCGGCCGTAGAGATGCTGGCTGCCGTCGCTGGAGGTGAAGAAGCCTTCCGTACTCACCCCAACTTCGCCACGCTGTATTGTCCCATCAGCCCAGGCTATTTTACCCCGGAGAACGTGCGCTGCATGTTGCGTTGGGCCGAGCACGGTGTCCCTATCACCCTGCTCAGCATGGCGATGGGGGGCGCCTCGGCGCCGGCCACGCTCCTGGGCGAGTTGGTCGTGATCAACGCCGACATTCTGGCCTGGATCGCTGCCCTGCAGATCCTCTACCCCGGCCTGCCCTTATTATACGGCAGCGTGTCGGCGGTGCTCGATATGCGCACCGGGTTGTTGCCCCTGGGCGCGCCGGAGCGGGGGATGGTCAACAGCGGGGCTGCCTTGATGGCGCGTTACTATGGAATGCTCTCTATGTGCGGCGGACTTTCGTCCGATGCCAAGGAACTGGACGCTCAGGCTGGTTTTGAAAAGGCAGTCACCGCGGTCCCCCTGCTGCTGGAAGGAGCCAACATCATTTACGGCGTCGGCGCGACCGACGCCGGTTCCACTATCTCGTACGTGCAGATGATCATGGACGACGAGTTTATCGCCGGGCTGCGACGGATGATGCAGGGCATCACCTTGCACGATCTCGACGAGGAGGTGGCCCTCATCAAGGCCAACACCCCCCGCGGCAATTTCCTGAAAGCAAAACACACCCGGCGTACCTTTCGCGAGCACTGGCAGCCCGGCATCCTGAGCCGCGATGCCTACGAGACGTGGCACGAGAAGAACGAGACCATCGAACAAGTCTGCCGCCGCAAAGCCCAGGATATCCTGGCTCAGCACCATCCGCCGCCCCTGCCCGCCAGGGTCGAGGCGGAACTGGAGCACATCGTGCGCCGCTACGCAGGGTCAGACTTTCACTTCGAGCCACGGTAGCATAATTCAGAGGGAGGATCATGCCTGATATCAAGCCGATTCAGCCCAAGTTTCATCTGCAGGTATTGAGTGCCGATCAACTTCAGGCAATCAAGTCGGCCACGCTGCACCTCCTGGAGCAGGTTGGAGTGAGGTTTCCCTCCGAGAAGGCCCTGGCGGTGTTTGCCGAACACGGGGCCCGGGTGGACCTGGATAGTCAGATCGTGAGATTACCACCGGAATTGGTGACAGAGGCGATGAGCCACGCGCCGCGTTCCTACCTGCTGTCTGGGCGGGCTGAGGGGGGCGATCTGGTTCTCGATGGCACGAGCACCTATTTTGGGACCGATGGCTGCGGGACGCTGACCGTTGATTTCGAGACAGGGAAGCAACGCCCCTCTTGCAAGGAAGACGTGGCCAGGATGGCGCGGGTGGCGGACTATCTCTCGTCGGTTGCCTTCTACTGGCCGATGGTCAGTGCCCAGGATTACGGGCGACTGGCCCCCCTGCACGAGCTGGATGCCAGTTTCAATAACACGGTCAAGCACGTGCAGACCGAGACCGTCATGGGGGAAAAACCGGCGCAGTACGCAGTGCGTATGGGGGAGGTGATTGCCGGTGACAGACAGAAGATGCGGGCTCGGCCTCCCTTCTCCGTTTTGATCTGCACCATTGCCCCCCTGGCGCAGGACAAGGAGGGGATTGAAGCCGGGATGGTATATGCCGAGGCGGGGATTCCGGTGGGCTTTATGGCCATGCCGACCCTGGGGTCCACGGCGCCGGCGACGCCCGGCGGCGCTCTGGTGGTGGGCAACGCCGAGGTGGTCAGTGCTATGGTATTGATGCAACTGGTTGCCCCTGGCGCCCCGGTGTTTCACTCGCTCCTCGCTTCATTGATGGACCCTCGCTCCGCTGACTATATCGTCAGCATCCCCCAGAAATACCTGTGCAACACAGCAGCGGTGCAAATGGCTCACGATTGGGGCGTCCCGACACTGGCAGGCGCGTTCGGCATGGATAGTTCCGAGCCGGCCACCTGGCAACTGGGCCGGGATAGCGTCTATACGACGCTGATGGTCCCCCTGGCCGGCGCCGAAATAGTCACCGGGGGAGGCATGCTCCGGGCCTCCACCCTGCTGGTGCCGGAACAGATCATCTTCGATGACGAGATCTACCACACGCATCGCGTCCTGGCCGAGGGGGTAGACACCAGCGCTGAAGGCCTGGCATTGGATGTGACTGCAGCCGTTGGCCCCGGCGGCCATTTCCTGGCCCAACAGCACACGCGGCGGCACGTGCGGGACATATGGATTCCAGGACTGAGCCATCCCAGGTCCTCACTTGACGGAACGGTTGTGCCCGATATTCGACGCAGGGCGAGGGCCAGGCTGGACCGGATCCTGGCAGAGCACGAACCCCAACCCCTGGATGAGGCAGTCAGGGCCGAATTACGGGCTATTCTGGATGTTGCAGGGCGGGAGCTGAATGCCTGAGAAATCGTGGGGCCTGCCTGAGCAGCCTAGAAAGGCTGCCCCACAATTCCAGCGGTCAACAGGAATCAAAAGACAAACCCATAAGGAGGACGCGATGTCATCAAAGGAAGAGATCTTCAGCAAATTGGCCCAGACGGTGATAGACGGTGAGCCAGAGGAAGCGGCGGAACTGGCCAGGCAGGCGCTAGATCAGGGCCTCGATCCTCTAGCCTGCATCAATGAGGGACTCACTCCGGGCATCAATCGTGTTGGCGAGATGTTTTCGTCCGGGGAGTACTTCCTGCCCGATCTGATTATAGGGGGCGAAGCCATGAAGGCGGCTCTGGCCATCTTGGAACCAGCCCTGGCCAGGAACCAGGAGCGGGAGGTGCTGGGCCGGGTGGTGCTCGGAACGGTGAAGGGCGATTTGCATGAGATTGGCAAGACACTGGTGGGGACCATGCTCACCGCTCACGGCTTTCTGGTCATTGACATCGGCGTTGATAAGTCGGCAGCCGATTTTGTTGCCGCGGCCAAGGAGAAGAAGGCGACGTTGATCGGAGCGTCGGCACTGCTGACGACGACCATGCCGGAGCAGCAAAAGATCATTGAGGAACTCAAAGAGGCAGGGCTCGGCGACCAGGTGAAGGTGATGGTCGGCGGCGCGCCAATCACCCCGAGCTGGGCCGAGAAGATCGGCGCCCATGGTTATGCTGAAGATGCCATCGCTGCGGTCGCTCTCGCCAAGAGGCTCGTCGGTGCCCCGGCATAGCCTGAACACCTGATGGGAGAAGAAAACCCGTATGCACCCGGGGTGGTTTTGGCTTGAATTCGACCCGAGGACAGGCCTTGTGCGTTGACCAGCCAGAGAAAGGCCACGAGAGAGGGGAGGAAGCCCACAATGCATAGCAGGTGGAGCACCCCACAAGTGATTGTGTTGCCACCCGGTCCTAATAGCCGTCTTTACCTGGAGCGAGAAAAGAAACTCTTCTCCAAAGGATGGTATGCCGACAAGGACGTGCCGTTCATCGTGCGGCGCAAAAAGGGCTGGATACTGGAGGACGTGGACGGCAACCGATTCATAGACACGGTCACCGGCTGGGCCTCGACCCTGCTGGGTGCTGCGCACGAGGAGGTAACCCAGGCGACCATTGACGCCCTCTGGGAGTCGGGCATCGAGTGCACCGACTATGTAACCTTTACCCATCTCTTCCCACTGGCCGAAAAGCTTGTCGCCATCTCTCCCGGGCGGTTGACCCGCGTGGCACCCGATACGACAGGTACTGAGGCCGTCGAGTCGGCCGTACGCTTGATGCGTGAGGCCTCGGGCCGGCCTTTCGTCATCAGCTTCTACGGCGGGTTCCACGGCGGCAACTACGGCACCGGCGCGGCCGGTCCGCTGGAGCCAGGTATTACGCGCGGTATCAAGCAGTTTATGGTGGGCTACATCTATGCCCCTTATCCTTACTGCTACCGCTGCCCCTTCAAACTGACCTATCCTGACTGCAATCTGTGGTGCCTGGATTATATCGAGAACATCATTCTGCGCTACGAAACCACCGCCGATCAGATTGCGGGCGTGTTGATTGAACCCGTCGAGGGAGAGGCGGGTGTCATCATCCCTCCTGACGATTATTTTCCACGGCTGCGTGTCCTGTGCGACAAGTACGGCTGGTATCTCTGCGCCGACGAAGTGCAGACCGGATTTGGCCGGACTGGCAAAATGTTCTGCATGGAGCACTGGGATGTGGAGCCAGATAGTATGCCCCTGGCTAAGGCGCTTTCGGGCGGCGCGCTCCCCATCGGCGCCGTCTTAGGCAGCGAAGAATTGCTTGCCGACTCAGAGCTTTACCTGGGCGGCACGTTTGCCTGGCACCCGGCAGCCTGTGCCGGAGCACTCAAGGGCATCGAAGTCATGGAGCGCGACCACGTCCTTGACCATGTCGCAGACCTGGAACGATTCGCTATGGACAGGCTGGGACCGCTCGCGTCCAGATACCAGCTTGTCGGCGATGTACGAATCAAAGGACTGTACATCGCTCTCGAATTCGTCAAAGACAAGATATCTAAGGAGCCGGCCCAAGAGTTGACACGGGAGATCCACTTTGAGTGCATTCGACGTGGGCTGCTGCCAGTCCACGAAGAGGGACTGTGGTGGCTGCGCCTCTACCCGGCGCTGAACATGCCTCAGAACACCTTCGCTATGGCTTGCGACATCGTCGAAGAGGCCATCGCCGAGACCTCTCGCAAGTACGGTCTGGGAACTGCCTGAAAGCCTGTTGTGTCCAACTGTAAGAAAGGGGGTGATGCCACATACATCTCGACAACCAAAGAGTGAATTAGGTGCAATGGCTAGTTTTCCGCGAGAGCCATCCTGCCACGAAGAGGAGGAGGATCATGCTTAACAACAGAATTCTTAAAGCACTGACGCTTATGGCCATTTTGATGCTGCTGGTCGCAGGCATTGCCAGTTGTGCCCCCTCGGGCCAGGAGCAAGCGCCAGCCGCAGCGACCCCGGTTGCAGAAGCACCGACAGAAGCCGCGCCAACTGAGGAAGCACCAACAGAGGCTGCGATGACTGAGGAGGC
>JAHELX010000317.1:2324-7189 GCA_024643945.1 Anaerolineales bacterium | reverse complement strand
CCCTCGGCATGCTGATGCATGACCTGGCTGATCATTACGGTCAGGGTTTCCGGCGTCGGGTCTTAGCCGACGAAGGATTAAGCTCAACGATTATCGTCTTGGTCAATGGATATGACGCCCGGCACCTGGGCGGCGCTGATGCACCTCTTCATCCAGATGACATAGTCTCTGTCTTCCCGCCCATAGGCGGAGGATAGTATTATGCGTAAATCCGCCATCTCCTGATTTGAATAGCTTCCTCCTCTCCTCATAGCTGCTCCTCCCACCAGGTGGCACGGTGGGAGGAGCATGCCATGTTCTTCAAGAGTGTCATAAGCACTATACTCGGCAATCCAGACGCAGAATGCTCACTAAATGTAACCTGCCCCGTGGGGGGGCTTTGCTCCGGGAGGGTGAGCAGTTACGATTTTCGATATTTCATGTGACACAGCAATTCCAAATTTGATCGAGACGGACAGGTGCAACGCACTTGACCCGGCGCAAAGACGATATTTCGTCGTGATTTCGGCCTCTTGAGGAGCGAAAAGTGCGTTGCACCTGAGGCCAAATGGCCAAATTTGGAATTGCTGCATGTGACATTGCTCCATTGACTGCCAGCCTGAGACGTGGTATACTAGTACGTAAGCGCACAATTAATATCTGATAAGGGAGCTTCCCGACCAGAACCTCTCCAGCAACACGAGGATGCCGACTGGTCCATAAAAATGGGTTCGGCTCCAAACTATCTAACTCTCTTCAGATGAGAAGGGGAAGTGCTATGGAAATTACACGTCAAGCAGATTATGCAATTCGCTCTATGAGTTATCTGGCAGAATTACCGCTGAACGATGGCCGGGTATCAACTGCCACCATCTCTGAAGCACAGGGTGTCCCTTTGCCGTTTCTCACCAAAGTGATCTCTCGGCTGGCAACGGCCGGCCTGGTGACTACCAGCCGCGGGATGGGAGGCGGCGTATCACTGGCTCGCCCACCTGAGGAAATCACCCTGTTGCAAGTCGTCGAAGCTGTGGATGGGCCGATTGTCCTCAATCACTGTCTGCTGCGTTCAGGTACCTGCGAGCGTGAGCCTTATTGTGCAGCTCACGACGTGTGGGATGAGGTCCAGACTCACTTTGTCCAGGAACTGAACGCCGTCACAATGAAGGAATTGGCTCGACGGCAAGCCGAGAAAAGAGAAAGCAGGAGCAACGGTAGAGAGTAGGGGAGGTACGCCCAAGTGCGTTGGGTATAACTTACTCTCTACTGAACTCAAATCGTTGTTGAAAGCGGCGCAATAGTTGCAACACGGGCGCGCCCAGCAGTAACAGTAACAACAGGTTGCCCACAGCGCGCCCTGCATCCCACCAAAGCGAAGTAGTTAAATAAAACAAGCCATAACGCGCCACGGTTTGCAGCAGGCCAATGCCCGGCTCCCAGGCGGTGCTTGCTTCGCTGGCGGCCTGTGTCCCAGTAGGCAGTATCAGATACGGCCAGAACCAGAGGTTCATCACCAATCCAAAAAGAAAACTGCACAGGGTGCTCCAGGCTGCCAGCAGCGGCACCTCCAGGCGGTGCCGGTCAGAGAGGTGAGGCAGCCAGCCTGAGGCCAACCCCATCCAGCCTGTCGCGAACATCTGAAACGGGAGCCAGGGCCCCACTCCACTGGTAATGATCCCCGATACCAGCATCGAAAGCGCGCCCGTCAAAAAGCCAAAGCCAGCGCCAAAGACATAGCCACACAAGATAGGTAAAAAGAACATCGCACTGAAGCCAGCCGGTCCCGGAACCAGACGCAGCGTAGCGTTGATGCCTACCATCACGCCTAACACCGCTACCACCCGAGCGTCCATCTGGCGCGTTTCCAGGTTGGCGACGATTACCACCAAACACAGCCCCAGCAGCAGAATGAAGATGAGCGGTGCATCGTCTGCATGAGCCATGCCTCCGGCCGCGCTCTCTCGCGCAGGCGACGAGAAGAAGGGATAAAGGAAAGCCCATCCCCCTAATGCGCTGGCCAGCGCCAGGATAAACGTCGACAGAAATTGAGATCTGGTCATTTACTGATCCTCAATCTCTAATCCCTAATCTCCACTCTCTAATCCCCAATCTCTAACCATCTTGCAGGCCCGCCATTCGTTGCAATACATCTTCTACCGTCAAAAAGCGATTATCGCGCAGCAGCTTGTTGATTTGAGAGGCAAAAATCAGCGACTCGGTCATCACCTCACGCACCGGACCATCTACCACCACCTGTCCCTCGCCCAATATCACCACTCGATCGGCGCAGCGAGCAACTAACTCCACGTCGTGGGTGGCCATGACCACCGTCCCTCCCTGCTGGCGCAGGTCGTTGAGGATGGCCGTCAACTGCTCCTTATTCGCATAATCCAAACCACGCGTCGGCTCGTCTAGCAGCAAAACCTCTGGCTCCGCCACCAGAATGGCAGCCAGAGCTGCCCGCTGGCGCTCGCCGGTGCTCAGGTCGCGGGGATAGGCCTGGGCCAACTCGCCTAGCCTCAGCCGGCTCAGCAGAGGACGAGCATCGGCCAGGGGAAGCTGGTGCCCACGGCGGGTGAAGGCCAGTTCCTCTTCCAACGTCTCATTAAAAAGGAGCCGGCCGGGATTCTGGGGCACAAAGCCCACCCGGCGAGTTATCTCGGCCAGCGTCGCTTCCTTTGTGTCCTGATCAAAAATGCGGATTCTTCCCCGTTGAGGCCGCAGCAGCCCCACTATGTTCTTCAGCAACGTGCTCTTGCCCGATCCATTGCGCCCCATCAGTGCCACCAGTTCGCCTCGTCGCACGTCGAAGCTCACCCCCCGGAGCGCGTCAGCCCCGTTGTAACGATACCACACGTTCTGAGCAGCAATGACGGGGGCGGGAAGTGCCTGCCCCTTGGGCAATGACAACGCGCTCTCACGCAACGCCCGGGAGACGATATTCCCACCCCAACCCCGATCGGGAGAGGAAGCGGCTTGAGGCATCGCGCTTTGCGATCTTTCCAACTGAGATTTCAGCTCTTCGGCAAAAGGACGGCCCTCTTTGATGGTCAACGGCACAGGCTGCCAACCAAGTTCGCGCCCTAACTGCACCAGCGGCGGGGCGAGCTCTACTTGAGCTAACACCTGGCGCGGGTCACCGACGATGGGAGGCTGACCTCGCGCTGGCAGATAACACATCCGATCAGCGTACTGGGCCACCCGCTCCAGCCGCTGCTCAGAGATGATGATAGTCAGCCCCAAATCCTCGTTCAGCCTTTGCAACGTGGTCAGTACCTCCTCAGCCGCCTGAGGATCGAGTTGCGAAGTGGGCTCATCCAGAACCAGCACCGACGGTTGCAGCGTCAGCACGCTGCCGATAGCCACCCGTTGGCATTCGCCGCCCGAGAGGGTATCGATGCGCCGATGGCGCAGGTAAGCGATAGAAATCTGGTCGAGCACCTCCTCCACCCGCTTGCGCATGATGGTCTGCGAAAAATTGTGATTCTCCATAGCAAACGCCAGTTCGTCCTCTACGCGCTGGGTGACGAACTGCGCCTCGGGATCCTGAAAAACGAAGCCCACCAAGTCACTCATACCCCGTGGTCCCCTGGCTACCGGGTCGCGGTCGCCCACGCGAACCTGACCACGGATCCTCCCACCGTGGAAATGAGGGACGAGTCCATTCAGGCAGCGGAGCAGAGTGCTCTTGCCCGCGCCCGAGGGTCCCGCCACCAACAGAAATTCGCCGGGGGACACTTTAAGCCAAAGGTTATGTAAAGCTGGAACCTTCTGACCCGGATAGTAATAGGTGACCCCATTGAGTTCAATCATAAATGATATCTCCAGTCAGCCGGCCAGCCACAGCCGGCGTGACGATGAGCAAAATTGCCACGCCGATGAGTGGATCGAACGCCGGCCAAACTAGTTGTGGATAAGGGTAAAAGACGAGGGCGGAACGATGGATAGCCCACGTGCCCAGGATCGACACGATGGTCATGATCGAGGCGACAGCAACCAGTGTATCCTGTCGCCTCCACCGGTCACGCCGGTAGCGACTGCGCTGCACGTTTTGGCCCACCATCCACAGAGCGGCGACCAGCATCCCTCCGCCCATCAGCATCGTCATTCCCCCCAGGCTCTTATTGGGAAAATAGCTCAAAGCAAATGCTCCGCTGGCTATGATGACCAGGGCCAGGGCGATAATGCTTTTGAGCAGCAAGTCTGATTGAGTCGCACGATCCGATGGCTGGGCGCCAAAGCCCCGCGCGTCCATCGACTCGGCCAGGGTGATACTACGCTCCAACCCCTCGGCCAGCAGCGCGACGAACAGAGGAGGCAGGTCGCGGATACGCCGGAAGCGGTGACCACGCAGAGCCTGTGCTTCACGGATCTCCCGCTGGGCTATCACCATCTGGGGCACGAAGGTGATGGCAATAGAAGCCACAATCGCCGATTGGTAAAGAAAACGAGGTGTGCCACGCAAAAGCTGGTAATGGTCCACCAACGTATTGAAGGTGGCAAAGGTGATGAGTACCCCCATCAAGGCCAGACCAGTCGTCAGGCCGTAGACCAGGCTCTCCAGGGTGATTGCGCCGCCAATTTGCATCAACACCGGCTGCTGCGATAGGGTTGCCATCCTCCAACGCAGCTTAGGGAGTGTGAAAAGCACACTATCCCCGGCGCTGACGAACAGCAAATTGAAGGCCATGCTGAAGAAGACCAGAATCAACCCAATGCGCAGAAACCCCGCCCATCCCTGGGCACTGGGCGAGCTGCGGCCCAGGCTGACGTAATTAATGCTCACGGCCAGAATGGCGATGAGCAAATAAAAGGGATTCTTGGTCAGTATGACCGGCATCAATGCGGCCAGCAGCCACAAAACCCAGGCTTTTGCATGGTACATAGAT
>JAHELX010000317.1:0-2224 GCA_024643945.1 Anaerolineales bacterium | reverse complement strand
TAGGCCAGACCCAACAACAGGATCCCCAACCCCGACATGCCCATGACCAACCCAATGAAAGCGGGGGAGCCTCGATCCGGAACAGCCCCAATGGGAGTTGGTGACAGTGGCGTAGAGAGTTCGGTTTCGATGGGAAGCGGGGCCCGGAGTTGAGGGGATGCATTGAGAGCTTCAGGCTCAGCCTTAGAGACAGCCTGGGTAGATGTCGGAGCGCTGGATGCACGGGGGGTGGGTGGCGTGGAGTTTCCACCCCGCTCCTCTATGGCAACAGAAGTGGCCGCTGCCGGCGTGGAGCAGATATCCTCGGCCAGAATCTCTGCTGGGGGTGCTTCCCGGCCGCTGCCCCAAACCCAGCCCTCCACATCGCCGTCCTTGACAACACGACTGGATATGCCCAGCGGGGAATATTTCCATTGACCCTCTGCTTCGTACCAGTAAGTCCAATATTGGCACGGGTTCCCAAGGCATTGGCAGAAGCAATCCTCCCCCGGATAATCACACCCTGTCTCGCCGATCTTGCAGATGGTCGTGCCCATTCCACCGCCTGGCTCGAAGATGAAGCCAAGCCCCGACTGGCGCAATACGTCCAGGCCCGTCGCTTCTGGTGCGTCCACCTCCACACATTGGGTGAAGGTGGAACCATCTTGGAACTGGACGTACAGTCCCACCCGAATTGGGCTGTCGGCGGAAGCAGTCAACGCGCCCAGCCCGACCCAGACTCCTAGCAAGATCCCAATCACCAGGCTCAGGCGATGTCTCCTGGCCGCTCGGGTGAATTCTGAATAACTTTCCCTTATTCCCAGGTTCAAAAAAGAACCCCCCGACCTGTCGTATCGGGGGTTAGTCTGCTTGCCTGTCACAGCTCTTACCCCCTTTCCACGAAGGTTGTGCAGAGCAGTGGCAGAAGCGGGTATTCTGGCTTGGCCAGAAGTCAGTAACCGCAGCCAGTAGCCAGGTGATCTTTCCCTGTCTACCGTCTACCGTCTACCGTCTACTGACCTCACAGTTGCGGGACAGCGCCGGACTTCCATCTCCCCGGGGAGGAATCTGGGCACCGGTCTTCCCCCACGCTCGCAAGAGCGCGCGCCACGCTTCCGGGCGACTGGCGCGCCCCTGCCAATGCATATCCATTTTCAGTTGCAACCATCTTATCACACTTCACAGTGCTCGTCAACTGATTGTGGTTGCTGCAGCAATTCTAGAGGAACGAGCCTTGCTTGAGCAGATCAGTCGGGCATGTAGCCGCCAGCGACGACACGCCTTGGGCAGCTCTGGCACTTGCACCTACTGGCCAATTCGGCGACGCAAAACCATCGTGGAGAAACGGCAATCTACGTGCCAAATGACTCACCAGGTGTCGTTTCATCCAGTGCGCTGCGCTCGCAAATGGCGCCGCCGCGGGCGCTCACGCGCCGCCCGGCGCTTCACCGTCAGTTTTTTAAGACAACCGGCAAGAACACTGGGTAGGTTTCGCCTAATACCGCCCACGACGAAAAATGATGGAGTGTTGCTGTGAGGGCGTTGGCGCCCATATTCAGCACGCTGCTGCTTTCCTTGATCCACCCGCTCTCATCCCAGTAATACAGTGCCAGGGTGTTCTCAATCGCCGGGCCCTTCTCGGCGTCCGTGTATTTCACAGTGATGCTGTAAGACTGAGTGGGCTGAGCAGGTTGCCCGGTGTCCGTATAAACGGCAGTCAGGTCAAAGAAGTGACCGATACCGGCCATGGCGATTGGTATGGGATGACGGGCAGGGAAATAGCCGGTATAAGTGACAGCCACGGTTGTGGTGAACGTTTGTGGCGAAAACGCCAGGGTGGTGTGATAGGCCCAGGAGGTTAGAGTTCCACCGGAGATAGGAATGGTCATCCAGGTGACGGCCTCTCCCTGGCCCCGGTCGTGCACGAAGACGTCCCAGACGCCATTGGTGTCCCCGCTCACCAAGTTGTCGGTATCTGAAACAAACGCCACGAAGCGGCCATCCGCCGAGAGGGAAGGGTCAAAAGAATTACCGTTTCCCTGCGCCCCGTCCGAGGCGAGTGAGACGCGAGTGGTGATACCAGTCTGCCGGTCATGCACGAAGACGTCCCTGGCGCCATTGGTATCCCCGCTCACCAGGTTGCTTGCTAAAGATTCAAACGCCACGAAGCGGCCGTCCGCCGAGATAGAGGAGTCAAAAGAATCACCGTTTCCCTGCGCGCTGTCCGAGGCGAGCGAGACGCGAG
>JAHELX010000316.1 GCA_024643945.1 Anaerolineales bacterium | reverse complement strand
CCGTCAAAACTTCGCTGCCAGCATTTGCACCGACTCCGTTGCCAGGCGGATGAACGGCTCGGCATACAGGGCAATGCCCAGCACCACCAGTACGTTAACGGCTACTACCGCCTTCAGCGGAGACGTTATGCTGATGGGTCCGGCATCTCCGGCCTCGCCGAAGAACATCTGGCGTATAATGGCATAGTAGTAATATACCGATACCACACTGTTGACGATACCGACCACGGCCAACAAAATCATCTGGCGCTGGATGGCGGCGCCAAAGACAAATAGCTTACCCAGAAAGCCACCCGTCGGCGGGATACCAATGAGCGACAGCAGAAAGACAAACATGGTCACCGCCAGGAAGGGGGAGCGCCGGATGAGCCCGGCAAAATCGGGGATGTTAGCCGAACCGGTCCGATTCTCCACGGCAATGACGACGGCAAAAGCCCCCAGGTTGGTGAAGAGATAGGCAAACAGGTAAAGAAGCAGCCCATTAAGTCCCGTCGTCCAGCTTTCAGCGTGCGGAGCCAGCGCCGCCAGGCCGATGAGCATGTAGCCTGCCTGGGCGATGCTGGAGTAAGCCAGCAGGCGCTTGACGTTGGTCTGCCATAACGCTACCAGATTACCCAGCGACATGGTGACAATGGCTACCCCGGCCAACACCGCCGCCCAGTCTACCTGGAATGCGGGAAGCGCCGTGAGCAGAAAACGCATCAACACCGCAAAGCCGGCCGCTTTGGGTCCCACCGAAAGGAAGGCGGTTACCGGGGTGGGGGCACCTTCATAGGCATCCGGCGCCCACTGATGGAAGGGAACCAGTGCAATCTTAAAGCCCAATCCAGCCAGGGCCATGATCATCGCCGGGAAGACCAACCAGCGCACCGTCACCGAGCCAGTCGACAGTGCAGTAGCGATCGCGGCCAGGTCGGTGGTACCCGTCGCACCATAGATTAGCGAAAAGCCATACAGCATCACCGCCGATGTCACCGCTCCGTAGATGAAATACTTGATGGAGGCCTCTATCGAACGCGGGTCGTCGCGCAAATATCCGGTCAGCACATAGCTGGTGATGCTCAGGAACTCGATCGAGAGATAGATCATCACCAGGTTGATCGCCGCCGAGGCCAGCATGATCGCCAGCCCGGCCAGCAACATCAGCGCGTAAAACTCGCCGCGGAAGGGAGTGTGCGTCCGCACATACTCACCCGCCGAAAGCCCCACGATGGCCAGTACCAATACGGTGAAGAGTTTGAAGAAGAGAGCCAACCCATCGAGAGCCATCATTGAGGTGGCCTCACCTCCAAAACCTTGGCCAGTCGCCAGGGCCAACGGCAGGCCACTGGCGCCCGCCATAGGCCAGACCAGGATCGTCGCCCCCAGCGTGAGCAACACACCCAGGAACGCAATCCAGGGCAACCAGCGCCCGCGCGCCGGGTCGCCGCGCCAGATCAGATCAAGGCCCAGGACCACAAACGCGGCGACGGTCAAGACAACTTCTGGTAGCAGCAGTGTCAGGAACTGATTTAGCGTCAAGACAGACCTCCCTACAGTGCACCCAAAATCGCGGTAGACGCAGCGTTGATCACATTGAGGATCGGTGCCGGATACACCCCTATCAGGACCATGAAGAAGAGCAAGGGAGCCATCGTGATGACCTCGAAGCGAGCCATATCCAGCGAAAAATGCCAGTGCTCGGGGTCGAAGATCGTGCTCCACTTCTCTTCACTGAACTCACCCAGAAAGACGTACTGGATGATCTTCCACAGGATATAGGCTGCCGTCAACACGATGGCGATGATGCCGATGATGGCATAAGCCGGAATAACATCGAACGCGCCCCGGAAGACCAGAAACTCGCTGATAAAACCAGCCAATCCAGGTAAGCCAAGCGAGGCCAGCCCGGTCATGAGCATTACCCCGTAATACACCGGCAACTTGGCACTGAGCCCCCCGAAAGCCTTCAGATCGCGGGTGTGAGTCCGCTCGTAAATCACGCCGACCAGGAAGAACAAGCCGCCGGTGATAATCCCGTGGTTAAACATTTGCAGCACAGCCCCGCTCATGGCAATCGCCCGGCTGCTTAACATCGGATCAGAGACGCTTAAGGAGGCAGCGGCCGCCACCAACCCTAGCGTGAAGTACCCCATGTGGCTGACCGATGAGTAGGCGATGAGGCGCTTCAGGTCCCACTGGGCCATGCTGACCAGCGCCCCGTAGATCATACTGATCAGCGCAATCACGCCGATGAAGGGTGCAAACTGCTTAAACAAAGCGGGGAAGAAGGGGAGCAGGATACGAATCAGGCCATAGCCACCGAGCTTCAGCAGCACGCCCGCCAGGATCACCGAGCCGGCCGTAGGAGCCGCGGTATGGGCATCGGGCAACCAGGTGTGGAAGGGCCACATGGGCACTTTGATGGCAAAGGCCAGGAAGATGCCCCAGAAAGCCGCCACGGCCAGTGCTGGACTGCCGGCCAGCGGCCCCAGCGATGGGATCTCCAAAATGTTCCAGGTGCCGGTGGTGAGGAAGATGGCGATAAAGGCCAGCAACATGGCTACCGAGCCCACCAACGTGTAGAGGAAGAACTTGATGGCCGAGTACTGGGGCCGGTCCTGGGGCTGGCCCCAGATGCCAATCAGCAAGAACATCGGCACCAGGCCCACTTCCCAGAAGACGTAGAAGAGCACCAGGTCCAGCGACACAAAGACGCCAAGCATGCCCATTTCCAGCAGCATGAAGAGAGCGAAGAACTCCTTAACCCGCACCTTGATGGTGTACGCCGAATAGAAGAGGGACAGGGTCGTCAACAGCGTCGTCAGGAAGACCAGGGGGACACTGATGCCATCCACCCCCATCCGGTAATAGGCATTAAGGGTGGGGATCCACATCGCCTCTTCCACAAACTGCATCCCCCCGCTCGTCTGGACGTAGAGCGCCCACAGCACAATGGATAATACCAGGGGGACCAGGCTGACAAGCACCGAGAACCACTTGATCTCGCGCTCCCGGTTGCCCGGGATGAGAGCCACGATGATTGCCCCTACCAGCGGGATAAAGATGATAAGAGTTAGAAACGGAAAATTCATGGGTAAGCTGCCTCCTTAATAAGTCAGGAATCAGGGAATCAGGAATCAGGAATCAGGGGATCAGGGGATCGGGAATCAGGTATCGGGTAGCCAGATAGCAAACCACCTGATTCCTGATTCCCCGAGTCCTGATTCCCTGAGTCCCTGATTCCTGATTCCCTCATTGCCAGATCTCACAGATACAGATACAACCCCAACAGCATCAACACTGTCACAGCTACCACCAGCAGGTAATTTTGCGCCCGCCCGGTCTGCGTCTGGCGCAGCCAACCACCAAAGGTATTAAACGCCTTGGCCGTGCCCTCGACAAAGGTCGAGTCGATTGCTACCGTGTCGAAGACTTGCGTGATGTCCGAAGCTACCCGGCCAATCTTGCCCACCAGGTTGACCAGGGGATCAATCACCCAGCGGTTATCGAAGTCAAAGACCCGATTGGCCAGCCAGACGACGGGCCGAATGATGATCAACTGATACAATTCGTCGATGTAATATTTGTTCTTCAGCAGAGTGAAAACCGGCCCCAGCCAACGCTCGAAGGGCTCGACCTCACCCACTCGGAAGTTGCGATGAATGGCCCAGCCACCCACCAGGCCGACCACCGCCAACAGGGTAGAGAAGCCAGCCACGAAGAAATTGAAAGGCACGGTGGCCGCGTGAACTAGCCCGCTTGCCTCGTGAATATCTCCCATAAAATGAGTGAGCTGGGAGCCCAGGAGGGGCGCATTGGCGAAGCCTCCGAGCAGGGCGAACACTGCCAGGATCATCAGGGGCACGGTCATACTGTTGGGTGACTCGTCGGCGTGTTGGGCTGCTTCGTGACGCGGCTCACCCCAGAAGACGAGAGCAATCTGGCGGCCCATATAAAGGGCCGTGATAAATACCGCTAACGTCCCCACAAGCCAAACCCAGAAGTGGTGACTGATGACATGTCGCGTTTGCCACAAATAAAACGCTTCGGCTAGAATCTCGTCCTTGCTCCAGAAGCCGGCAAAGGGCGCGATTCCCACCAACGCCAGCGTGCCCATTAAGTAAGGCCAGAATGTGCGTGGCATCTTGTGACGTAGACCGCCCATCGTCTTCATGTCATTGGGATTGAAACTCTCATGATTGGAATCGCCAGCCGGGTTGTGGCCAGCGTGGTGAGCTACCGCATGATGTCCGTGCTCCATGCCGTGGATAACCGAGCCAGAGCCCAGGAAAAGGAGCGCTTTGAAGAAAGCATGGGTCAACAGGTGAACCACGCCAGCTACGACACTGCCCAAGCCCAGCCCCATCATCATATAACCAAGCTGGCTGATGGTGGAATATGCTAACACCCGTTTGATATCATCTTGCGCCAGGCCGATGGTCGCGCCGAAAAAGGCGGTAATGGCTCCAATCATTGCTACCCACTGCAGCGCCGGCGCAGTGTATATATCGAAGCCAGCAATGAACAACGGCAACGTGCGAGCTACCAGGTAAACGCCGGCCGCAACCATCGTCGCCGCGTGGATGAGGGCCGAGACCGGTGTGGGGCCTTCCATCGCGTCCGGCAGCCAGACGTGGAGTGGGAACTGGGCGCTCTTGCCTACCGCGCCGCCAAAGATAAGCAGCGCGATGACCATCGCCGCTGGCTGCCCCAACAATGTAACGGATTGCAGATGTTGCAGCATCTCAGGCTGGAAGATTTCACGGAAATGGAGGGTGCCAGTGTAGGCGTAGAGCAAAGCCATCCCGGCAAAGAGCAGCACGTCGCCGATACGGGTGGTGATGAAGGCTTTGAGCGCCGCCGCCCGCGCCCGTTTCACTTGCGCTTCGTCAATGTGCTGCTCGCTGTCACGATTCCGGAAAGACCAGAAGCCGATGAGTAAATACGAACAGAGGCCCATCACTTCCCAGGAGATGAAGAGCAGCAGCAAGTTGTTAGCTACCACCAGCCCCAGCATACCGGCCGCGAAGAGGGACATGTAGGCGAAGAATCGGGCGTAATACGGGTCCTGATCGGACCGCCCCAGCTTCATATACCCCTGTGAGTAGATGAATATCATCATACACACAAAGGGGACCATAAAGAGCATGGCCGCCGTGAAACCGTCCACCGCGAACCCGGTATTGAGAACAGTCGTACCCGCCGGCAGCCAGGGAATCGACAGATCCCAACTTTCCACCTGTACGTGTCTACCACCCAGAATCGTGGCCAGCACCACCCCCCACGAAATCAGCGTGGATAGGGCGATCCCACCGATCACAATGTTGGAACTGAGCCGGTTATTGCGGTGGGTGAAAAGAACGACCACTGCAAATGCTAACAAAGGGATGAACGGGATCAAAGGAACCAGATTGAAGAAGAATTCCATAAGTTACCTCTTTTATCAGTGAAGAGTAGACGGTAGACAGTAGACAGGGGACGTTTCTCCCCGTCTACCGACTACCGTCTACCGTTTACTGGCATCACCACTGCATAATATCCAATTCGTCCACGATGACTGTGTCACGCCGGCGGTAGGCGGCGATGATGATTGCCAACCCCACCGCCGCCTCGGCCGCAGCCACCGTGATGACAAAGATAGCGAACACCTGGCCAGTCAGCGCCTGCGGGGTAATATAGCGCCAGAAGGCGACCAGATTTATGTTCACAGCATTGAGCATCAACTCAATGCCCATCAACACGCCAATGGCGTTTTTGCGCGACAGCGCTCCATATAAGCCAATGCAGAACAGGGCGGCGGCCACGATGAGCCACCAGTAGAGTGGAATCATATCTCCTCTCCTCAAGGAACTATCAAATCGTCCAGGCAACAAACCGGCAAACCACTAAAAACGGTAACAGATTTGCGATTTGCAGATTTCTTAATTAACTCTCTGTCTCGCGGGCCAGGATAACCGCGCCGACCAGCGCCACTAACAACAGCACGGATGCCACTTCGAAAGGAATGACGTAGGGACCGAGCAAGTCCAGGCCCAATAGACTTCCCTGCCGGCTGATAGCCGCGCTGGGTGAGGCCAACGCCTGATCACTGGCGACCGGCCAATCTACCTGCCACAGCACTACCGCTAACACCACAAAGATCAAGAGCGTCACCAGCGCCGCAATCCACCATTGCTCGTTGCGTTGGCGCTGGCGCTCTGCCATCAGCCCTCGGGACAGCATAATCGCGAATAGAATCAGGACGGCGATAGCCCCAATGTAAATCAACAATTGCACGGCGGCCAGGAAGCCGGCATCGAGTAGAACATAATAGCCGACCACGCCGGCAAAAGAGAGGACCAGAAACAACGCACTGTGGAACAGATTCCGGGCGGAGACAACCCCCAGCCCCCCGCCCAGGGTCATCACGGTAAAAACAGCGAAGATGACAACTTGCACAATCTGATCAGTGGGCATAAGCAACCTTCCCATTGAGATAACGGCGGATCTATGTATCCGCCCTGTCCTAAGAATGTGTCTGACAAGTAAGGTAAGGCAGCCTTTCCAGGCTGCCCAGGCGGGCCAGCCCATAGGTCCCCTCTGGGGAAAAGCCCACCACGTGGGGCAGCCTTTCCAGGCTGCCCAGTCGGGCTAGAAAGAGATCAGCGCCCGGTGCCGGCAACCCCACGCAGGGCAACAGAGCGGCTACGACGGGCCGCCAACGACACCGCCGCTAGTGAGATGGCGATAACCACGATATTCGCCACTAGCATCCCTACCCACTTGAGCACCGGGCTGCTCAAGCCCATAGGTCCCCCTTGGGGAAAGAGGGGGAGCTTCAACACCAGCGCCACTGCCATCAGCGCCAGGAGCCCCACCGGCACCAAGAACTTCCAGCCAAAATCCAGTAGATGGTCAATGCGAAAGCGGGGCAGCGTCCCTCGAATCCACATCATCACAAAGATGAGAAAGATGGTCTTAATCATGAAATACACAAATCCCAAAATCGCCCCCAGGATTGAAGCTTCACTTGCGCCGGGGCCGCGCCAGCCTCCCAAAAAGAGCGTCGTGGCAAGGCCTGCTGCCACAAAGAGATGCATATATTCGCTGATGAAGAAAAAGGCAAATTTCATCCCACTATATTCCACGTGGAAGCCAGCAACAATCTCGCTTTCAGCTTCCAGCAAGTCAAAGGGAGACCGCCCAATTTCGGCAATACTGGCTGCGAAGAAGATGAAAAAAGCCAC
>JAHELX010000315.1 GCA_024643945.1 Anaerolineales bacterium | reverse complement strand
ATCACCCTTTCAAGGTGGAGACAGGGGTTCGAATCCCCTTGGGGGCATTTGTGTTAGGTTAAGCCGTTGGCACAAAGAGGCCGTCCCACGGTAACTGACGTGGGACGGCCTCTTTGTGATCTCGCCAGGCGGGCAGTGTCGCAGCGGGCCCGACAGAGGTCGAACCCGCTTGTGACATCAACGCCGAAGCCGTCCGATGTGATGCATTGAGCGGTTAGGACAGGCATCATTTGGACAAAAGCCCCCTGCCTGAGCCAACTTGGGCATCGCACCCTCCTCGCTGGTTGAAATTGTGTGACTTGAGCATACCCTATTCTTCAACACCACTCAAGAGGGGGACTATGAGGAAAGCGCTTCGCCAGCAATTCTGAATTGCTGGGATCCCAATTTGACAAATATTCTATCTTAGATATAATATCTAATATCTAAATTCGGTCTGTTGTTGACAAGGAAGGGCCAATGGATACGATAGCCAGAAAACCGGATTCGCAGATTCCCATCAAGCTGGCTCAAAACCACCAACCGTTGGCTGACGTCGTGTTTGAGAGTCTGCGCCAGGCCATCATCGATGGCCGGCTCAAGGCCGGGCAATGGCTCCGCCAGGAGACGTTGGCCAACGAGCTGGGCGTCAGCCAGATGCCGGTGCGAGAGGCTTTGAAGCGGCTGGTCGGCGACGGGCTCGCCGTGCGCATCCCCTACAAAGGGGTCAAGGTCGTCGAGTTTTCAGCCGAAGACATTGTCGATATTTGCACGTCGCGCCTGGTGCTGGAAGGCCTGGCGGCCCGCTTTGCCGCACCTCTGATCACCCCCCAAGAGCTGGAAACCCTGAAAAGCAACCTGGAAGAGGCAAGCAGATACACAGAGCAGCATCAGATGGGCAAACGCCGTGAGATGAACGACAAGTTTCACCTGACCATCAGCCGCGCCAGCGGTCGCCAATATCTGGGACGGCTCGTGGAGGCCCTCTGGAGCTGGTTTCCGAGCGTGATGCTGTACGAAGGCATGTATCGCCAACAGACGTTTCTGCCTGCCCGCCTGGAACGGGAGATACGGGAGCATCAGGCCATCGTGGCAGCGCTGGAGAAGCAAGATGCGGACGAGGCGGAAGAGGTGACCCGACAACATGTTCGAAATCTATCCCAGGAGTTGATAGAGCTGCTCGACATACCCCTGGACCTTGTGGAACCGTTGTGGACCATTTGAGCAGAAGGCAGAGGCCCCTCTGCCGCCTGGCACACGCTGAAGGGAGGTACGTTATCGGCTAGAAAGCTCCAAAGAACCAATCTAGAACGTCCGGCTATTGGGCTGCCGCTTTGAGGAGCGGCTCCACAGACGCAATCGAAAGAGGGAAAGGAGTAGAAGATGCTTGCCAAGGCTATCAACCGTCGTTATCTGAGGCAGATCATACTCAGTACAGCAATCCTCGCTCTACTGATCAGTGCCTGCGGCGCACCCACACCAGAAGCCGCCGAAAAAGTGGTGACCCAAGTTGTCAAAGAGACCGTCATAGTCGAAGGAACCCCCCAGGTCGTAGAGAAAATAGTAACCCAGGTCGTCGAGGTGGAAAAAGTGGTCACAGCCACCCCGGAGGCGGCTGGAGAGCTCAAACCCACGGGGCAGATCATCGTTGCACAGGCGGAGGATCCCAACACCATGGATCCCAAGTATCTCAAGGGTCGCATAACCCAAAACGCTCTGCGCCTGATATTCGACAGCCTCTATCACCGCGATAACAACATGCAGGTCATTCCCTGGCTAGCTACGTCGTACGAAAACCCCGATGAGCTCACCTGGCGTTTCCACCTGCGCCAGGGGGTCAAGTTCCACAACGGCGACGATTTCAAGGCCAACGACGTCAAGTTTACCATCGGACGCCTGCTGGAGGATGACTCGGGATGGAGCGAGAAGAACATCATCGACAGGGTCGAGGTAGTGGATGACTATACCGTAGACATCATCACCAAAAAACCCTACGCTGCCTTTATGACACGAGTCGTCCTGTGGCACATGACCGACGAAGAGTACTTTAACGAGGTCGGCGCGGATGGCTTTGCGAGCCAGCCGGTGGGCACAGGCCCTTTCAAGTTTGTAGAATGGGTCAAGGATGAGCAGTTGGTCGACGAAGCCAATCCCGACTACTGGGGCGGCGCGCCCAAGATCGAGACCGTCATCTTCAGGCCCATCCCCGAAACGGCCACGCGCGTTGCGGCCCTCGAGGCCGGAGACGTCGACGTCATTACTGATGTACCACCTGATTATGTCGATCAGGCACCGGAAGGCATCAATGTTGTGGCCATACCAGGAACCCGTGCCTTCTTTATCGCGATGAACGTGAGCATGAAACCATTCGACGACGTGCGTGTCAGGCAGGCTATGAACTATGCCGTCGACGTGGAAGCCATCACCAAGAGCCTCTTGAACGGCCTGGCCAGGAAGATAGACAACCCCCTACTGCCAGAGGCCTTTGGCTACGCCGCCACCCCGGTTTATCTCTACGATCCGGCCAAGGCCAAGGAGCTACTGGCGGAAGCCGGCTATGCCGATGGTTTTGAAATGGAGCTCAACACCGATCCTACTTTGAAGGAAATCGCCGAGGCTCTGGCCGGCCAGCTCAGCCAGGTGGGGATCACGGCAAAGGTTAACGTGCTGGAAAGTGCTGCTCTTACGGCCAAGTACGAGCCGGGATTCAGCCAGGCCACCCTGACTTCGTGGGGCAACTCGGAAGCCGATGCTGACGGTATTCTGTCGAAACAGTTCTATTCCAAGCGTTACGGGTGCAACACGCTGGCCACCGACGGCAACACCGGCTACGGCGACGCTTCTCTCGGCTGCTTCTACACCGGCTATGGCAACGCCCAGGTGGATGCGGCCGTCGAAGCGGGAGCCAGAACGGTGGATCCGGAGAAGCGCAAGGCCTACTACTATACTGCGCTGACGACCATCGTGCCCGAGACGCCGTGGGTCTTTCTCTACAACCCCGAAGAGATTTATGCCTACGGGAATCGTGTCCAGGATTGGGTGCCTCGCTCGGACGCCTTGATCATCCTGGATAAAGCCTCGGTTACGGACTAGATGCCGGACTGGTCCACTCCCCCTCTGTTCTCCCACCGGGGGAATAGGGGGGAACCCCGGTGGGGGGGTGGACCGGTCTTTTCTTGAGGTTGACATGCAATATCTGCTGCGACGACTGGCGTTGACAATACCCGTGCTGTTGGGTGTGTCTCTCGTTGTCTTTACTATCATGCACGTCATCCCCGGCGACCCGGTGCAGGTCATGTTCGCCGGTACCGGCGCCACAGAGGAACAGCTCACTGCCATGCGCCATGCGCTGGGGCTGGACCGGCCGCTGCCGGTGCAATATGTTGACTATGTAGCCAAGGCGCTCCGGGGTGATTTCGGCCAATCGATCCACTTTAAGCAGCCGGTCATGGACCTGATCCTGGAGCGGATGCCGGCAACCATCGAGCTGGCGGCCGCCAGCCTGATCATCGCGCTGAGCATCGCCTTCCCTGTCGGCATCCTGTCAGCCCTAAAGCGCAACACCCTCATCGACTATATTGCCATGACGGGGGCTACCCTGGGCATTTCGCTGCCCACCTTCTGGGTCGGCATTCTGAGCATCATGATCTTTGCTGTGAACCTGGGATGGCTGCCTGGCTCGGGCAGGGTCGAATACAGCGTTCACCTCGAACGGGTCACCGGCTTTTTGGTCCTCGATTCCATCTTGACCGGCAATATACCTGCGCTCAAGGACACGCTGGTCCATTTGATCTTGCCCGCCGTGTCGCTGGGGATCGCGGTGGCCACGTTCACCACCAGGATGATGCGATCCAGCATGCTGGAGGTGATTGGCCAGGATTACGTCGTCACAGCCCGGGCCAAGGGGCTGCGTGAGCGGCTGATCGTCGTCCGCCACGTCTTGCGCAATGCGCTCATTCCCGTTATCACCCTCATCGGCGTTCAGATCGGGGGTTTGCTGGGGGGAGCCGTCATCTCAGAGACGATATTCGCCTGGCCGGGTATCGGCCGGCTGGTCATTCAGGCCATCTACAATCGCGACTTTCTTCTCGTCCAGGGAGTCGTGCTCTTTTTTGCCCTGCTGCGTATCGTCATCAACCTCGTGACAGACGTTCTCTATGTGTTGATCGACCCTCGAATCAGTCACATCTAGGCACCCGGAGGAGGATCGAGAAGTGGCAACTGCACTTGCCAGGCCGGTGCTTCGTGATGAAGACCTGTCCGAAGCCCGGTCGAGTGAGTTAAAGAGAATAGTACACACGTTCTGGCAAAGCAGGACGGCAACCCTCGGCGCCCTGATCTTTGTGGCGTTTGTCCTGGTAGCCGTTCTGGCGCCGATCCTCGCTCCCCACGACCCGGCTGCGCAGGATCTGGAGCGCAGGTTGGCACCTCCCATCGGCCTGGGCAAGGGGGCTGCCAGCCTCCAGTACCCCCTGGGTAATGACAATCTCGGACGCGACATTCTGAGCCGCCTGTTGGTGGGCTCACGGGTGTCGCTGATCGTAGGGGCCAGCACCATTTTGTTGTCCTGTGTGGCTGGAAGCCTCATCGGCGCCGTAGCCGGATTCTACCGCGGCTTTGTAGACGACATGACCATGCGCCTGGTCGACGTGTGGCTGGCCTTTCCCAGCCTGCTGTTGGCCATCGCCTTTGGGGCAGCCCTGGGCCCCGGCCTCTTTAACCTGATCATCGCTCTCTCGCTGAGCATTTGGGTGGTCTACTGCCGGATTGTCAGAGCGGAGGTGCTGTCCCTACGTGAGCAGGAGTTTGTGCTGGCCGCACGGGCTATGGGTGCCAGCGATGCCCGCATCATTCTGCGCTACATCCTACCCAACGTTCTGGCCCCCATCCTGGTGATCTCGACGCTGCAAATGGGCACGGTGATCATCTCCGAGGCGTCGCTCAACTTCCTGGGCATCGGGGTCCAGGGCTCGATCCCGACCTGGGGGGGAATGCTGTCGGACGGCCGGGAATTCATGCGGCAGGCGTGGTGGCTGTCGACGTTCCCTGGCATTGCGATTAGCGTCGTGGTACTCAGCATCAACCTGATCGGCGACGGGTTGCGCGATGCCCTGGACCCCCGCCTGCGCGCCCGGTAGCCCAGTGTCCCTGGATCTTTTGCACAGGCGAGGGGGCCGCTGGCCAGGCCCGGCATCACCAACGAACCACTATGCACATCGAGATCGACGTGAACAAGGTAACCGAGAACACCAGGGCCATCGCCACCCACTGCGCCGCCCAGGGCGTCACCGTGATCGGTGTGACCAAGAGCTGCTGCGGCATGCCCGAGATCGCAAGGGCCTTGCTGGTCGGCGGCGTAGGTGGGCTGGCCGATTCCCGAGTCAGCAACCTCAAGCGGATGAGAGAAGCGGGCATAAACGCTGGGATGTGGCTCCTGCGCTCGCCCACACTGAAAGAGGTCACGGAAACCGTGCGGGTGGCGGAAATCAGCTTCAACTCTGAGCTGGTAACCATGTCCGCACTGGCCCAGGCAGCCCGTACCCTGGGCCGGATACACCGTGTGATCCTCATGGTCGACGTGGGAGATCGGCGCGAGGGCGTCCTGCCCGAGGATGTGGCCGGCGTCACCGAACGAATCGACGAGATCGAAGGCATCCAACTGGTGGGCCTGGGCAGCAATATGGGCTGTTTGAGCGGGCTTGGTCCTTCCGAAAAGGACACGGGATTACTGGTGGAGCTGGCCGATCAGGTCGAAGAGGTGTTGGGCCGAAAGCTAGCGATTATTTCGGGAGGGAGCTCCATCCACCTTTCCATGGCTGAACAGGGCAGGCTTCCGGGCAGGATCAACCAGTTGAGGATCGGCCAAAAGATCCTGCTCGGTTCCGACCCCGGCGGCACGAACTGCTTTGCCCAGGCGAGCCGGGATGCCTTTACCCTGGTGGGTGAAGTTATCGAGGTCAAGTGGAAGCCCCCACCGGACGGCGACAACCGCCGCCCGATCTCTGGCAGCGGCGCAAATGGCTCCAAGCAGGCCTTCCAGTGCCGGGCGATTCTGGCCATGGGAACTCAAGATGTCCGAGTGGAAGGGCTGAAGCCCAAGGTCGCCGGAGTGAAAATCATTGGAGCGACGAGCGATCACCTGGTGTTGGACGTAACGGCCAGGCCCACCAGGGTGGGTGACACCCTCGAGTTTCAGCTCGAATACCAGGCCCTGATGAGCGCCATGGCTTCGCCATATGTAAAAAAGATCGTCAAGAAAGGACAGCAATGACACTACGTAGCGAACTGGTCCAGACGAAAACGCCGGTCGTGGCCGAAAACGGCATCGTGGCCGCCGAGAGCGCCGAGGCAGCAGAGACAGGGCTGGCCATCCTGAAAAAGGGCGGCAACGCCGTCGATGCAGCGGTGGCTACCTCCTTTGCGGCGTGCACCTGCGAGCCGGCAATGTCCAGCCTGGGGGGAGGGGGCGCCGCGCTGATCCACCTGGCCGGCCAACAGCGCACCGTGGCCATCGAGTTCGAAGGGCGCCTGCCAGGCAGGGCGTCGGAAGAGATGTTCGTGCCCGACCTGCTCCCGCCGGGGGTAGAGCCACATCCCAGCTTCGGCTGGCGCGGCACCAGGGATGGTGCGAGCTGGAGGGGCTATCGGTCGCTGGGAGTTCCCGGCCAGGTGGCAGGGCTGTGCCAGATCCTGGATCGGTTCGGCACCATGAGCCTGAAAGAAGTGATCGCCCCGGCCATCGAGATCTGCGAGCGAGGCTATGCGGTCAACGGCTATTATGCCCTGATGATCGGCAGCCACATGCAGCTCTTGCAGAAATACCCGCCCATCGACCGACTGCTCCTGCCTGGCGGCTATCCGCCGCACCCGGCAACGGCCTACGACGAGCCGGCCGTTATCGTGCAGCCGGCGCTGGCAGAGACGCTGCGCAAGATCGCCAGCGGTGGAGCCGAGGCCTTCTACCGCAGCCCAATTGCCGAGGCCATCATCGCCGACACCGAACCTCACGGCTCGATCGTCAACTTGCAGGATTATGCCAATTACCAACCCAGGAGCTACGACTCCGGGCTGAAGGGCAGCTATCGGGGCTATGACCTGGTGTGCATGCCGGAGGTATTCGGGGGCATCCAGGTCCTTCAGGCACTCAACCTGCTGGAAGGCCTGGACCTGAGTGCTCTGGGGCACAACAGCCCCGGTTATCTGCACATGGTGGCCGAATGCTTTCGCCGGGTGTGGGTCGATCGCTT
>JAHELX010000314.1 GCA_024643945.1 Anaerolineales bacterium | reverse complement strand
CGTCGGTGTCACGTAGCAAGGTAAAGTGCAGCGTGGCCCATGCCACCTCACCCACTTGCACCGCATCGGAGAAGGCCAGCCCGTCCAGGCGGACTACGTCGCCGAAGGTAATATCCACCGACGGCAGATCGTCAGGGAGGCTGAAGTAGGCATCCCTGGGCAGATTCCACCAAGTCACGTGATAACCCCGAAAGTCGCGTTCCCCTGCCCGACGCCCCACCTTGTCCAGCAAAAAGGGCATGACTCCACGCGGGTCGGTATCGCTGCCCCGCCACGTCACCCAGAAGAGACGATCCCGGCCGGCAGCTTCGGCGTTGAGGACATCAGCAGCGGTGTGCACGTCCACGAAGAGGTAGCGAGTCGGGGCGGGGATACGATCGGCATAATAATAAAAGGGATGCGGCACGTCCACGTATACCACGTCGTCAGAGATGGTCTCGCCGGCCAGCCAGGCAGCCACACCAGCACTGTCATCCTTGTAAGACTCGACCCGGGTGAAATAGGACCACGTCCCCCAGGCAAAGGCAGCCGTGACCAGCGAGACCCCCACCCCACCCCACCAAATCCGGTAGCGTCCAGCGCTGCTTCCCCAGGGAGGGCCTACAGCCAGCCCCCATGCCAGCAGCAGCATCAACGCCGGCGTAACGAGCATCATGTAGCGCGGCTCAAAAGAGGGTCGGCGCTGCAGCACCAGAAAATAGGCGGCCAGCGGGATAAGGAACCAACCCACGAGAAAGGCAACGGTGCCCAACTGGTCGCCCTGTATTCCTCGCCGCGCCCTCACAAACCCAATTAAGACGACCAGGCCTAACATCGCGGCCAGAATCGCCGCCAACCATCTGCCTGTCGCCGGATCGACGGCTGTGCCGAGGGTGTAGGCCAACCAAGAGCGCGAGACGAACTCGCTGAGTGCTGGCGGATTGAGATTAGGATTGGCGTAAGCCGTTGTCTGCCGCAGGGCCAGGGGAAGCTGCGGCAGAAAGAGGATCAAGGTCGCCAACTGGGTGCCAAGCCAGAGGGCTATCCGCCTCCGCCGCAGATTACCCGCCGCCCGGGGAGCCAGCGCCCAGATCAGCCAGGCCAGGTTTTGAAAAAGGAGCAAGAAGAGAGTGAAATAATGGGTGTAAAGACTGGCTGCCGTCGCCAATACGTAGCTAGCAACGAGCCACGCTAGAGAATCCTTTCTCCCTGGCAAGGAAGGAGTCAGGGGAGGGGTAAGGTGACTTACCCTCTCCCCAACCCTCCCCCTCTCAGGGGGAGGGGGTCCCAGGACGATCCGCCATTGGAAATAGACGCTCGTCAGCGCGAAAAGGGTGACCACTGTGTACATGCGGACCTCTTGGGCATAGGCCACGTACAGCGGCGACAGGGCCGCCAGCCCTCCCACTGCAAGCGAAGTCCCGGCACGGGGCCCACCGACACGAGCGGCCAGCGCCCGGCCAAAACGCATCAACAGTGCCAACGTCAGCAGGCTGAAGGCCAGCGATAGATAGCGCAGCGCAAACTCGCTGCGCCCAGCGATGGCTATCCACTGGTGCAGCAAGACGAAATAACCGGGCGGGTGCACGTCCATGCCAGGCAGGGTGGGAATCTGCGCCAATGCCGCCGAGGCCATCTGAATCGAGTGCCCCTCGTCCCACCATATAGACTGGGCCTCCAATCGGTACACGCGCAGGACAAAGGCAACCAGCAAAATGCCCAACGTCAAAGGCCAAATACTTGCACTGCGTGCAAGTGCAAGGATATCAAATCTGGTCCGCGTAGCAATCCCTGTTCCTGGTTTTGGATCGTGCCTTTGGCTGAACTGGCTCATTACTCTCTAATCTCTATTCTCTATTCTCTAATCTCCAACCCCTGCTCCCCCCAACTCCTCTCGCACGGCGTAAATGGCCTTGTTCTGGCTCTCGTAGTAGGTACGCACCACCATCTCCCCCAGCAGCCCCATGGTCACCAACTGCACGCCGACCATCACCAGCAGGATACTGAACAAGAGCAACGGCCGTTCGGCCAGAGCCGCGCCGTAGAGGAACTTGATGACGACCAGGTAGGCGCCGATACCCACGCCCAGGAGCACGGATAGGAAGCCCAACAAGCCAAAGATGTGGATAGGCCGGGTGGAATAGCTCAACAAGAAGCGAACTGTCAACAGGTCCAATAACACGCGTATGGTGCGTCCTATGCCGTATTTGCTCTGGCCAAACTGGCGGGGCCGATAATTGACCGGCACCTCGGCGATCTGCACGCCATAATAGCTGGCGATGGCCGGGATGAAGCGGTGCAGGTCGCCGTAGAGCCGGACTTCACTCACTACGTCGCCACGGTAGACTTTGAGGGCACAACCGTAATCGTGCAGGTACACACCAGTGACCCTAGAAATGAGCCAGTTAGCGGTCGCAGAGGGGATACGCCGCGTGAAGAAAGTCGAAAGCCCCTCTTTCCAGCGATCTTGCCGCCAGCCGCTAACCACGTCGTAGCCCTCGTCCATTTTGGCCAACATCTTGGGAATGTCGGCCGGGTCATTCTGCAAGTCGGCGTCCATAGTGATGACCACATCGCCCCGGGCACGGGCAAAGCCAGCGGCGAAGGCTGCCGTCTGTCCAAAGTTGCGCCGGAAGCGGACGGCGCGCAACCGATCATCACAGGCACTCAGGTCTTTAAGCATTTGAAAGCTATTATCGCTGCTGCCGTCGTCTACAGCGATGACCTCAAAGGAACACCCCATCGCCTCTAGAACGGGCACCAGTTCAGCGTACAGCTGGGGGATATTCTCGGACTCATTGTAGATGGGTAAGACAACGGAAAGATCACACATAAGAATCGCGCTCCTGGCTGCAAGTCTCAGCCTGCCCCTAGTGTCCTGTCAAAGCTACATTGACTGGTTCATTTGACACCTATGGCGACTGTTCTTACTCGCCAAATCATGGTTGACAGGGTGCTAGTCTACCGCGTTGTGTGTCGGGATACGCACTGGCTCATAACTGCTGTTTAGCCTCCCCATAACTGCGCGTGCCGCGCAGCAAATAGATCACTCCCCCCACCAGCCCCGGTGACACAGTTCCCAAAACGTAAACCAACAGCGACAGGGACAAAGCAACCTCTTGCGCCATCCCTACCTGTGAGAAAAGAAACACGTAAGTTCCTTCGCGCACCCCCAGCCCCGCAAATGAGATGGGTAAAATTAACACCAGGGAGGTAATGGGCACAAAGATCAGATAATACGGCAGCCGCAGGTCGGCCCCCAGCGCGGTGCCGATGAGGACATTCATCGCGATCAAGAGCACGTTAAACGCCACCCCTACCCCAAACGACCGCAGCAAAGCTGGACCACTGTAGCTCTGCAACGACGTAACCAGCGAGCCCACGGCTTTGATCGAGAGCAGCCGGTCGAATAGGGGCACCCATCGGGCCAGCGTGTTCCACAGACGGCGGTACGACACTACCCAGGCCGCGAGCAAGCTGGCCCCAAAGACCGCTACGGTCAATATGACGATCTCAGAGGGCACCAGCCGCCAACTAAAGGCGAGGGCTGTCAGGCCGATGGCCTGCAAGGCGAAGAGGCCCATAAAGCGATCCACCAGCACACTGCTGACCGCCTCAGCCCCCCGCTCGCTGCTGCGAGAAAGCTCGTACATTTTAATGGCATCGCCGCCGATGCCGCTGGGCAGCAAATTGGTGAAGAGGAAGCTCACAAACCAGAGGGAGGTCAGTTCCCTCAACGAGGCGTTCACCCCCTGATCGTGCACCAGGATTTGCCAACGATATGCGCGCAGGGCGACGCCTGCCATCACCACGACCAGCACCGCCAACAGATACCAGGGATTGGCCTTGCTCACCACTTCCCACACCTTATTGACATTCACGCTGCGCAAGATGACGACGATGAGCACCAGGCTAACCACAATTTTGAGGAGGTCGAAAAGACGTTTGCGATTCAAAGGGGTCCTCCAAATCAGCAAATCAACAAATCGGCATATTGGCAAATTCTCGGTGGTTTTCGCGTTTGTAGATTTGCTGCTTGCTGATTCACTTGATAATGGCTTGATAGGCCAGGGCGGCTTCGGCCCAATGTCCGGCATCGGCCAGCGCGGCCGCCGCATCAGCACGGGCTCCTTGCCAGGCCGGATTGAGAGCGACCGCCTGCCGATAGGCCCCAACTGCCGCCTCCGGTTCCCCGAGCGCTTCGTAAGCCCGAGCCAATACCACGTATCCACCCGCTGAGGCAGGGTAATCCGCCACCATGGCTTCGTAGGCGCCCACTGCCTCCGGCAAACGTCCAGCCTCACGATAAACATCACCCAGGAAAAGGTAGGCCGCTGCCCGCGCCGCCAGCGGGTCCGGGTCCATCACCCCCTCGGCCGACATCTCAGCCGCCCAACCAGGCGCGGCAGCCACCGCTTGCTGCATCAGATCCACCATCGCCGCCGTCAGCAGGTCCGGCTCGTAGATAGGCAATAGCGGCTCTGAGACAGTCAAACCAGGAAACTGGACACTCTGGACTGCAGCCATCGGCGCTGGCCGGAAACGAGTCACCGCCCACACGCGCCCGCCGCTGGTCCGCATCGAGACCACACGGTCGGATAGGCTGGCCACCAGCAGTGCGGGTGGCATCAAATCAGCCGGACCATCGTAATAATAGTCCAAATAACGCCCCACGTCGAATAGCGGGCCGGTCACAATGACGTCGCCTGGGATCGTCTGCGCTGCCAGATAGGAGCCCACACCACGCCAGTCGGGCTTGGTCTGCCGGTAATAGCCGGGCAGGTAAAACAGGCTGGCCAGCGCCAAGGCTAGCAACGCAACTGCATAAGGGAGGAGGTGGGGACTCGGGGAATCAGGACTCAGGGAATCAGGACTCAGGGAATCAGCCCGCCCCGGCTGCACCGTGCGGGCCGGGGGAATCGGGGAATCAGGACTCAGCCGCCCCCGGCCCGCGCGGCGCTCCGTCCTGCCTGCACCTGTCGGCGCGGCACCCTGGCCCGCGTGGCGGAGCCAGGACGGGCAGGTGGCGTGCGGTCCCGCGACCCCGCTCGCGCCAGGTGCAGGACGGGGCAGTGGGTCAGAAAGCCGGGAGGGGCAGCCCCGAGCCCTCAGCCACCAGCCCCTCCCGACCCGCGCGGCGAAGCCGGGACGGGCAGCCGCCAGCGCCACGCCCCCCTGGGCCACGAAGAGCAAGTAGACTGGCAGCAAAAAGGCGTAACGCACATGCAAGGCGCGGGGGTCCCGGAATACGAAAGGCAACGCTAAGGGCAACAGCAGCCACAGCCCGCCGAAAAGAGCCAGGGATGGCTTCCGGCGCGCGGTGCTTAGCAGACCAATCCCCCATAGTCCCAGGAAGACCAAGGTAACCCATCCAGAGCCCGGTCCCAGCGAATGGACGGCCTTCACCAAAAACACCAGCGGTGACCCGACGCCGGCCTCCGCGCCACCGACCGCCAACCGTTGGGTCACAATGCCCAGTAACGTCGGCCACCAGGGCAAGTACAGGGCAAAAGCCAGGGCGATGCTAAGCAGCCAGCATAACAGCCGATAGCTGTTAGCTGTTAGCGGATAGCCAAGCACTGTAGACTGACGGCAAACGGCTAGCGGCTGCCCGGCCCGGCTTCCTGCCCCGCTGCCCCGCCCCACACCTGGCGCGAGCGGGGTCGCGGGCCGGGGGCGGCTAACGACTACCCAGACCGCTTGCGATGCCAGCACTATGAAAGCCAGGTATACCGTGTACAAACTGAAGGCCGTCGCCAGCGCGTAGATCAGCCACCGCCGCCACTGACCCGGACTGTCCAGTGCCCGGGCCAGCGCCCAGGTACTGAGAGTCACCCCCAGAAGGAATAACTCATGCATACGCGCTTCCTGGCTATACTGGATTGCCACCGGGCTCACCGCCAGCAACAGTGCGCTGACCAGGCCGACCTGCCGGCTCAGCAGGTGGGCTCCCAGACGATAGGTGACAGCCACTGCCAACACTCCCGCCAACACCGACGAAAATCGCCACAGCCAATCAGTCAACGCCGAGGGCGACAGGTGCGCCCAACCCAACCCGTCGGCCAGTCGCCCCACAAGAAGGTAATAACCAGGCGGGTGGATATCGCCCGCCGTCCAGCGCAGCAGCTCACCTACCGGCAGCGGCGACTGGGTGGCGGTGAAAATCTCGTCGCCCCACAGGCTGTCACCAGCCAGATCATGCAATCGCAAGGCATAGGCGATCAGAATAATCAAGCCTACGCCCCCAATACGTCTGATCAGATGCTCTCTGCTGGTCAATAACCTACTCATTTCAGTTAACAACTACCGTCGCCAGCGGGACAGCGTCGTCGGCAAAATGCTTTCCATCTTCACCAATAGCAATCAACCGCTGTCCTGTCGACAGATTGTACATACCAACCAATAGTTGATATTCGCCAGAAGGCGCATTCTCTCTCAGTGCCAACTCGTAACGATCCACCACTTTGTCATGTAAAGCCCAGGCAGTGGTTGGATAACGTCCTCCTTGGGGTTGGTTATCCTTTTGACCCCAGACTGAACCATCGGGCCCTATCAACTGGGTGAATACGGTGTAATCAGTCATAGGCGTACGAATCGCCTTCCAATAAAGTGTCAAGTGTAAAGTCCCATCCTGAGTCAAATGGTCAGATGACAAGTCGTAACCCAGCAATTGAATCTGGCCTCCCAACTCGACCGTTAATGGATGAGAAGGTACCTCATTTCTGGCAGGGTCCATCACTCGCACATATCCCAAGCTAATATGCTCAACTGGCTCCGATTGCCCGGCGATTACAATGGGCAGAAATCGAAATATCCCACCCTCGTAATCATAAACACCGAATTCCACATTGTATAAACCAGGCAAGGCCTGTTTATCAATTTGGAATGCGTAAACCTCTTCCACAAACTCTCCTGGTGCCCAAAGGACGTTTGGGTAGTGACTACCGATGAACTGATCAATCTGTCCCCATGCATTCATCTGGTTATCAAGGAGATGGAAACTGGCAGCATAGGCACGACTCATAGTGCGCAAAGCGCGCCAATACGTGGTGACTTCGATAGTATCACCGGGCCAGGTAGGAGCTAAGTCGGCCTCATATCCCAGCAACTCAATCTCTCCATTAAAGGAGGCATTCAATTTTGCAGGGAGCTTGTCTGGAGGATTGAAGTCGCGCGGGCGGGTGAGTAATGTGACCCACAGATCGCTGCTCCTGGTACCCAGTGCCGTTTCTAAGCGGTAGCTTCCAG
>JAHELX010000313.1 GCA_024643945.1 Anaerolineales bacterium | reverse complement strand
GGTCGTCACGGATGACTTACCCGGCCAGGTTACCTGCCAGGACACCTCGGGCGAGGGCGCCCCGGCCTGCGCCGACCCTTTGACCTGGACCATTCCCAGCCTGGCTCCCGGCGCCACGGCCACCCTGTACGTCGAGGTGATAATCAATCCTGGCAGCGAGGGACAGACCATCGTCAATACCGGCAGCGTGACGGGCGGCAACATCCCTGTCCCGCCCGATGATCCCGAGCCGGTGTGTCCCGACGGCAGCCAACCTATCGAAGGCGTGTGTCCCATCATCCCAGGGCCGGCTACCACGATCAGCTTCGCCAAGACAGCCGAGGATCTCAATGGCTCACCGCTGGTCGTGAGCGATACGGTGCGTTACACCTTGCAGGTTACCAACACCGGCAGCTACACTGCCTATAACGTGGTCGTCAGCGATGACTTGCCCGACCAGGTCACCTGCCGGGTTACCTCGGGCGATGGCGCGCCGGACTGCGCCGATCCCTTGATCTGGGACATTCCCAGCCTGGCTCCCGACGCCACGGCCAGCCTGTACGTCGAGGTGACAATCAATTCTGGCAGTGAGGGACAGACTATCGTCAACACCGGCAGCGTGACAGGCGGTAATGTCCCTGTTCCACCGCCCAATCCCCAGGTCTGCCCGGATGGCAGCATGCCTGTGGGCGGTATCTGCCCCAGCACACCCGAGGGTCCGGAAGATGAGGACCTGACGATCTTCCTTCCAATTATCCTGAGAATGGTGAGATAGCGTATGGCCACCCCGGCGGGTCGAAAGAGCTTGCGATGCCGCTGGGGTGGGGGCTGGGGGCTGGGGGCTAGGGGCTGGGGGCTGAGGGCTGGGGGCTGGAGGGTACTGAAAGCCCTAGACCAACCCCTAGCCCCCAGCCTCCAACCTTCAGCCCCTAGCTAACACTTCAACCAGCGATCCGCGCTGGAGGGTACTGAAAGCACTAGGCCAGCCCCTAGCCCCCAGCCCCTAGCCCATAGCCGTGGTCAGGCGCGGCCGGCGGTGACCATCAGCGCCGGGCGTCTCCAGGGCAGCCGGCGCCGGCGGAGCCTTTTCCTGGCGGAACTGGCTGGTGTAGAGCTTGTAGTACTCGCCGCCCAAATCCAGCAGTTGCTCGTGGGCCGAGCGCTCCGGTGTGCTGATGGCCCGCTCCACGATCTCGCCATTTTGGAGGACGAGAAGCTGGTCGGCGTTGCGGATGGTGCTCAGGCGGTGGGCGATGACGAAACTGGTCCGCGCGTGAAGCAAGCGGCCCAGCGCCTGCTGGATGAGAAGCTCGGTGCGGGTGTCCACGCTGCTGGTTGCCTCGTCCAGGATCAGCAAGCGAGGATCGGCCAGGATGGCGCGGGCAATGGCAATAAGTTGCCGCTGGCCATGACTCAGGTTGCGCCCCTGCTCTGAAAGCCCGGTCTGGTAGCCTTCCGGCAGGCGGGTGATGAACGAATCGGCGTTGGCCAGCTTGGCTGCCTCGATTACCTCCTCGGCAGTCGCATCCAGCCGTCCATAGCGGATGTTGTCCATGATGGTGCCGCTGAAGAGGAAGGTGTCCTGCAAGACGATACCCATCTGCGCCCGCAGGCGGGCACGGGTTACCTCCCGCACGTCACGGCCGTCGATGCGCACCGCACCCTTGGCCACGTCATAGAAGCGGCCAATGAGGTTGACCAGCGTCGTCTTGCCCGCGCCGGTGGGCCCTACCAGGGCCACCGTCTGGCCCGGCTCGGCCACCAGGTCGACGTGACACAGCACCGATTCCTCTTCTTTGTAGTGGAACGAGACGCTGTCGAACTCGACGCGGCCGATGATGGGCGGCATCTCCACCGCGTCGGGCGCGTCGACCAGGTCGGGCTGGGTGTCTACCAGCTCAAAGATGCGCTCCGCACCGGCCAGGGCCGACTGCAACTGGGCATAGAGTTGGGCTAACTGCTGGATCGGCTGGAAGAAGCGACGCACGTAGACCAGGAAGGAAACGATGACGCCCACCGTGATCAGAGGCGGCGTCCGCAGCGCCAGGTAGCCGCCGTAGCCGATGACGATGGCCAGGCCGATGGTGCTCAGCACGTCCAGGGTCGGCGAAAAGGCGGCGGTGATGCCCTGGGCGTTGACGTTGGCATCGCGGTTGGCGCGGTTCAACGCGTTAAAGCGTTCAATGTTCTGCCCCTCGCGGGCAAAGGCCTGGGCCACCCGCACGCCCGAGATGTTTTCCTCCAGGTCGGCGCTCACACTGCCGATGGTCTTGCGCGTCTCGCGGAAAGCACGGCGGGCGCGGCGCGAGAAATAGATGGACGAGACAAACATTAAGGGCAGAATGGCGAAGGTCGCCAGGGCCAGCCGCCAGTTCAGGCCGAGCATGGCGGCCACGATGCCGACGATGATCAGTGAGCTGCCGAGGGTTTGCACCAACCCGGCGTTGAGCACCTGGGCGATGGTGTCCACGTCGTTGGTCAGGCGGCTCATCAAGTCGCCGGCCTCGTGCTGGTCGAAGAAGGTGAGCGACAGGGTTTGCACCCGGTCAAAGATATGGGTCCGCAGCTTGTACAGCAGCCTGTTGCCGATGACGGTCATGAGGTAGAACTGGCCATAGCTGGCCGCCCAGGAACCGACGTAGGTGGCCAGGAGCAACAACATCATAACGCCCAGTCCACGCGGGTCCCCAACACCTATAAATTCGTCTATGGCCCGGCCGATGAGGTAGGGAGCCGCCAATTGCAGCAGGGTCCCCACGACCAGCAGCCCGGCCACGCCCAGTAGCGGCCGCCAGTAGGGCTTGAGATACTCACCAAACCGCCTCAGCGTCTTACGGGTGTCATGGGCTTTTTCCTCGCTCGTGCTGCGCATACGGTGCATCGGTCCACCACCAAACATCAGTCCACCTCCCTCGTCGCGGCCAATTTCGGCTCAAGTTGTTCTGCTTTGACATGCTCAGTCTCTTCCGGGCACAACCCCGGCATCAGCTCGCCCTCGTCCTGGAGCTGCGAGCTATAGATCTCGGCATAGATGGGGCTGTCGGCCATCAACTCCTGGTGCGTGCCCCGCGCCGCGATGCGCCCGCCGTCCAGGACCAGGATCTCGTCGGCGTCGCGCACCGTGCTGATGCGCTGGGCGATGACGAAGCTGGTCCGGCCGACCATCAGTTTGTCCAGCGCCCGCTGGATGCGGTACTCGGTTTCGACGTCCACGCTGCTGGTGCTGTCGTCCAGGATCAGGATGCGCGGGTCGAGGAGCAGCGCCCGGGCGATGGCGATGCGCTGCTTTTGCCCACCGGACAGGGTCACGCCCCGCTCGCCGACCTCGGTGTCGTAGCCATCGGCGAACTCCATGATAAAGTCGTGGGCTTCGGCGGCATGGGCGGCGGCGGCGATCTCTTCCATCGTCGCGCCCGGCCGGCCGTAGGCAATGTTCTCGCGGATGGTGCCGGTGAACAGCGTCGTCTCCTGCAGCACGATGCCAATCTGCGAGCGGAGGGAATCCAGCGTGACATCGCGCGCGTCCACACCGTCGATGGTTACCCGGCCGCGGGTCACGTCGTAGAAACGTGGAACGAGGTTGATGATGGTGCTCTTACCCGAGCCGGTGGCACCCAGCAAGGCCACCATCTGGCCCGGCTCGGCGACGAAAGACACGTCCTGCAGCACCCAGTCGTTGGAAATTGGAGAATTGGTAGATTGGAAATTGAGAAATTGGGACGTGGGCATGCCCATTTGCCGGCCATCGCCGCCAGGATGCGCAGGGCGGCGAGGCTGCCGTGGTGCAAGCCCGGAATCCGTCAATTCCGCAGATCCGTCGTTCTCCTTCGGTCCAAAGTAGCGGAACCAGACGCCCTCGAAGGCGACCCGGCCTTCAATAGCTGGCAGGGCGGCGGCGGCCGGCTTTTCCACCACCTCCGACTGAGCATCGAGGATCTCAAAGACACGCTCGGCACTGGCCGCCGCCTGAGAAACCATGGCGACGATCATGCCCAGCATGAACAGCGGGAACATGGTCATCATCAAGTAGCTCTGAAAGGCCACCAGCTCGCCAATGGTCAGCCGGCCGGCGATGGTCTGCAGGCCGCCGATCCAGATGACGGCCAGGGTGCCCAGGTTGGCCAGCAGAAAGATCAGCGGGAAGGCCAGGGCGATCATCTTGCCCACGCTGATGCCCTGGTTCGTCAAGTCCAGGTTGGCTGCGGCAAAGCGCTCCCACTCGTATGGCTCGCGGGCAAAGGCTTTGACTACGCGCACGCCGGCCAGGTTCTCCTGCAAGACCGTGTTGAGGTGCGAGAGGTACTGCTGTACCTTCATGAACAGCGGCCGGGCACGAGTGGCAAAGATAAAAAAGACCAGCATCGTCAGCGGCATGAGGACTAGCATGATCAGGGACAATTGCCAGTCAAGGGAGAAGAGAAGGATCAGGCTGCCGACGATCATGATCACTGCGGTGAGGAACATGATGAATCCGCGCCCGACGAACATCTGCACCCGGTCGACGTCACTGGTGGCGCGGGTGAGGAGTTGGCCTGTCTGAGCCCGGTCGTGATAACCGAAAGACAGCTTTTGAATCTTTTGGTACAGGGCGTTACGCATGTCATAGGCCACGTTCTGCGAAGCCTTGGCCGCCCAGAAGCCCTGCAGGAAGGAGAACAGCGCCTGCAGCAGCGCGACGCCGACCATCGCCACCGACGCCCACAGGATAAAACTCACCGATTTTTTCGCGATCCCATTGTCGATGATCTGCTGTGTCAATGCCGGGATAGCAAAGTTCAGCAGCGACGACAGGAACAGGGTAACAAAGGTGCCCGTGGCCAGCAGCCAATAGGATTTCAGGAAGCCAAGGGCTCTTCCCAGTGATTTCATTTATGCCTCCAATTTGGACCGGCCAAGCCGTCCATCAAGAGATCTATCACTTGCTCGGAGTTGTCCGGCGGCGGCAGCGCCCCGGTTTCTCGAAAGCAAACCGACAAGCGCCGGATGTGTGCGATCAACACCAGATCGCTCACCAACTCTGCCTCCACGTCGGCACGGATTTCGCCGCACGTCTGCGCCTCTTTGACCAGGTCTGAAAGAAGGCCGGAAAGCCGGCGTTTGGCCTGGTGCTGGGGCAGCGGCGGCTTGCCCAGACGCGTGACAAATGCCCGTTGGAACAAATGCCAATCGCTGAAGGTTTGTTCATGAAGGAGCTGCATCAAAAATTTGATCCGACCCACCGGGCTTGACGGCGCTCCCTGGTTCACGTCCAGGGCTTCGCGCAACTGGGTGAACTGCCACACCGCCAGTTCGCTCAGAAGAGCCTCTTTGGACGGAAAGTAGTTGAAAAAGGTCCCCTTGGCGACGTCAGCGTGCTCGGTGATCTCTTCTACCGTCGTCTCGTCGAACCCCTTCTCGCGAAAGAGAGCAAGTGCGGCCTCTAATAACCCCTGGTGTGTCTCCAGCTTTTTCCGTTCCCGGCGGGATATGGTTTGAACCATGTTCGCCTCCACCAAAAAGATGACCCCAGAATAAATTTGACCGAGGTCATATATTACTGCAAGCGGCTGGATGTGTCAAATGTGAGGCTGGGGGCTGGGGCCCAGGGTATGAGGTTCCCGCCCACGCGCGTGGGGGATATTCTTACGGCGGTCAAGTGATCGGCATTGACCTTCACTTCCCGCTCACGCGCGTGGGGGATATTCTAATTCGGGAAAGTATCGGTATCGCTGGTGAAAGCAATATCGCCGGCGACATGCAAGAGACTGAAGCCCAGGGCAGGCACAGAATCAAATAGCAGCTTACCCTCGTGGGCAATATGTGTCCGCCCTGTGAATGCGTCGTGCCACACTTCAGCACGGCTGGCGGTCGGTATCAGAAGATCTGTTACGGTTGATCTCGGATTCAAGATAACGATAACTTCATCCTCTTCCCAGACACGGCGATAGGCGAAGACACCATTAAAAGTCAGAAGCGTTTCAAAGCTGCCGCAGCGTAATGCGGGGTGAGCTCGCCGGAGGCCAATCAGACGGCGATACGTTTCGTAAACGCGGTGATTCCACCGAGTTTCGTCCCACTGCATCGTTCGCCTACAGCCTGGGTCTGTTTCGCCGACCATTCCAATCTCGTCACCGTAATAGATAAGAGGCGTCCCCACAGTGGTAATAAGAAACGTCACTGCTATCAGCAGGCGCTCCACGTCTCCTTGAAAAATGGTCATTATACGCGGCGTGTCATGGCTGCCGAGTAAATTCAGCATAGCGGGCGCAGCGTCGCCATGGGCCTGCCGCAGCATCGCGAGCTCAAATGCAAAATCCTCGGCATCCAGTACGTTTGTAGCACAGTAGTCAAGGATCAACTCACGCAGGCGATAATTGGTGGCACCATCGAACACATCTCCCTGCACCCAGGGGCCGGCTTCGCGCCAGATCTCACCTACCAGGTAAGCTTGAGGATTCACGGCCTTGACGGTGCTGCGGAACTCCTGCCAGAAGTCCATCGAAATCTTGAAGGGCACATCCAGTCGCCAGCCATCGATTCCCATCTCTTCCAGCCAATAAGTTGCCACCTTGAGGATATATTTCTGCACCGGTCGATGGCTGAGATTGAGCTTGGGTAGGTAGGCAGCGTCACCACAGGTATAGTATGAAAGTGGGCTGCTAGAGATCGGGTATGAGCGTACACTAAACCATTGGGCGTAAGGTGATGCTGCACCCCGGGCTTTCACGTCTTCAAAAGCCCAGAAGTTGCTGCCGCAGTGATTAAAGACCCCATCCAGAATGATCCGCATTTTGCGTCTGTGCAGTTCGTCAACCAGGTCTATTAGTACAGCCTCGCTGCCAAAAGCGGGGTCAACTTCGAAATAGTCAGTTGTATCGTACTTGTGATTCGTTTGTGCTTTGAAGATAGGGTTGAGGTACAGCGCGTTGACGCCCAGATCCTGCAAATAGTCCAGTTTCTCAATGATCCCCTTTAAGTCGCCCCCGAAAAAATTGTCCCGAGCAGGTAAGCTGCCCCATGGCACGGTCCCGGGTGGATCGTTGGACGAGTCTCCGTTACAGAATCGATCTGGAAAGATCTGGTAGAAGATCGCATCCGGTATCCAGTCTGGCATCAGGTAAAGGCTTTCGGAATCAGGCATGGCAACTAACCTCCAGCCGCTCTACCCCCCTCCGGCTCCCCCCTGCATGGGGGGAGAGGGTTCAGACCAGCGGCATGTGAACTAGCCTCCAGCCGCTCTACCCCCCTCCGGCTCCCCCCTGCATGGGGG
>JAHELX010000312.1 GCA_024643945.1 Anaerolineales bacterium | reverse complement strand
CTGCCGACATGCGTGGAGAATGAACCTTCAGAGCAGGACGATGCTTGAACTGAGTTGCAGATATGAAGCCGCAGCCAACCAAGGCCCTGACCCACCCGTGCTGCAGGCCGGTTCGAATTAGGTCTCGTCTACTATATATCATACAAGGAGTTATAAAATGAAACGACCATTTGGCATTACGGTAATCGCAGTTTTGGCTCTGATCAGTGGTTTATTTGGTTTATGCTGGCCTACCCTGGTCTTTACGGGCAGCACCTTTCTAGGGCCGATCCTGGGCACCATCGGGGTCATTGCCGGAATCTTTTTGATCCTCGGGCCAGTATTGCAGTTGATCTTCGCCTACGGGGCTTTCAACTTGCGCTCCTGGGCCTGGTATCTGGGGTTGGTCGCCACGGGCATCACTGTGATCGGCGTGATCATCAATTTGATCGATGGTGCATCGTTCTGGTCCGCTATGTGGGGCAGCACCCTTTCGGTGATTATCTTCATCTACCTGTTGACGCCCAATGTGCGAGGAGCTTTTGGAACGGCTTCGGAAGAGTCTAAACACATTCCTCCTCCCGCAGCAGTTGAAACAACTGAACCAGGTGATGCGGTGCAGGAGTAAAAATCAATGACTCGCTGGCCATCTATCTCTAACGTGATCCAGGCTATCAACAAATAATAAACTGGGAGGTATGAATCATGAGAAGAAGGCGCGAAGAACGGAAAGAAGAAAGGGCAACCTTTGGCCGCCAGGGAACTGCAACCCGCTATCAGATGCGACAGAAACTGGTCTCTTTTGGGGATGATTTTTGGATTACGAATGAGGCCGGGCAGAAAGTCTTCAAAGTGGATGGCAAAGTGCTGCGGGTGCGCGATACGCTCAAATTCAAGGATTTAAATGGCAATGTCTTGTGCCAGATCCAGGAGCGCATGCTGCGCATCAAAGATGTGATGGCCATCGAAGATGGGCAAGGCAATGAAATAGCCCAGGTCAAGAAGGCGCTGATCACCCCTCTGCGCGATCGCTGGACGGTCAAAATCCGCAATGGACCGGACCTGGACGTACAAGGTAACATCCTGGATCACGAGTACGAGATTAAAGAAGGCCGCCGCAAGGTCGCCCAGGTCTCCAAGAAGTGGTTCCGTGTGCGGGACACCTATGGTGTGGAGGTTGCTCCGGACCAGGAGGATGCTGTCATCCTGGCTGTCACCGTAGCATTGGATAATATGGCCCATTCCGGCAAGTGAACTGGTTTTGGTCGCTGACGCTTTGCGACGACGAGACCACGGCGATGATTCCCATCCCGCTTAAGCTTTACAGTCTTGGCGACCGCACGCCCGGCTTTACCCTTGGTGAAGATGGCTCGGTAACCATCTATCTCCAGCACGTGTCAGCCGGTGCGGAGACTGACCCCCTTATCGCAATGGGGGAAAAATTATGTGCCGCCTGAGAATGTTCCCGTAAAACCAGGTGTGGATGGTACCACTTTGGTCAGCAAACAGTTTATGGCGCTCACTGCTGAGCAATTTTATCGAAACCTCAACCGTTTACTGGTTGATAACCCCGCCTACCCGGCCGATGCGCCAGCGCTCAGAACTTTCGAGAAACTCAACATAGCGCCGGGTGCTGAATTTTCACTGGCCGATTTTTCACCGGAGGTCGCAGAAGCAATTTCTGAAGGCTATAAAGCAGGACAAGGAGAAATGCTATCCACCGCAAAGAATTTAGGCGAGATTAAATATTGAATGGAGGTTCCAATGAATACAAGAACAAGCGACACCCTCACCGCCGCCGAGGCAAGAGACATCGCGAAGGAAGTATTCCTCTGGGGCATGCATCCGGTCGGGATCTATCACCTGCGTTACAACTACGCGCAGAACGAACAGAGCCCGCGCTATGCTGGCATCAACCGACTGAGCTGGGAACGCACGCCAATGAAGGCTCTGCCGCGCGTCGCCACCACGCCCAACGCCACCACGCTCTACGGCAATTCGATGCTCGATCTTTCGAAGGAGCCGGTCGTCATCACGGTTCCCGAGATCAAGGATCATTACTGGAGCATACAGCTCTATGATAATTACGCGCGCTGGTGGCACATGATCGGCAGCCAGTTCAATGCGCCCGGCCCGGTGCGGCGGTTGCTGCTCGGCCCGAACTGGAGCGGCGAGCTGCCTGACGGCTTCGTCGGCGCCGACATCGTGCAGTCCCCGTCCGATTTCGCCGGTGCGCTTGCGCGCATCGCCCTCACCGACGATACCGAGGAAGAACTCAAGATCGTCAACGGGATTCAGGACCGTATCACCCTCATGTCGCTAAGCCAGTGGATTGCCGCTGGACGCATGGAGGTGAAGGCCGAGGACGTGCCGCTGACCAAAGGCGACTATCCCACCTATCCCGGTATGGAGACAGTCAGGGAGCCGGGGAGGCTCAAGGGCGTGGACTTCCTACGCTCGGTCAGTCTCGTGCTGAACGATCCCACTTTCACCAAGCAGACAGACAGCCATCACGAGGTCAGCGCCTTCTCACGGTTCGAGCGCCTCGGTTTGAAGGTTGGCTCGCCATTCGATCCCGCCCAACTGACACCTGAGCTCGCGGCAGCGGTGGAAGAAGGAATCGAAGATGGGAAGAAGGAAGCGCTGGCCCTGATGGCTAAGGGCTTCGGCATTTCGCGGAACGGTTGGGATTTTTCGACCGATCTCGGCTACAAGGACAGCGACTGGCAACAGCGGGCCTTATGGGGGCTGATTGCCGTTCTTGGCCCGATACCATCCCGATCGCACACCGGCGCATTTGGTACAAAGGATTCCGAGGGCCGGCCGCTCTCGGGCGAGCACCGCTACACGATCACCTTCGACCTGAACGATATGCCGCCGGTGACCGAGTTCTGGGAAATGCCGCTCTACGATCTCGAAGGGTATTTTTACGACAACCCGATCGACCGTTATTCGCTCAACAGCTACATGCTCGAGCGCGGCAAGCTGCACACCGAGGGCAGCAAGCTGGTGATCTACGTCCAGCACGACGAGCCGACTGACCCAAAGCAGCGCCAGAACTGGCTGCCCGCGCCAAAGGAGGGCTTCCGGTTCGCCGCCCGTTTCTATGGCCCCTACACGCCATTGATCGACGGCAGCTACAACATGCCGGGCATCGTGCGTGTGGATTGAGGCGGCAAGGATTCTACCTCTGGGTGCGAGCGCATCCAGATTACAACGATTGAAAGGAGACAGAAAAAATGAACCCTATTAACCCGCAAGAAGCTACACAAATTGCAGAAGAGGCGTACGTTTATGGCCTGCAGCAGGCCGTGTTCTATGAAACCCGTTTCACTTTCACCCAATTGGAGGTGGCACCGGTATATGCCGGAGTCAACTGTTTGACATTTAGCACCAAACCATCAGGACCGGATGACCGGTCAGTGGTTACCCCTAACGCCACAACCTTATATGGCGCAGGCTTCTTCGATCTTTTAGAGGAACCGCTCATCGTTGAACTCCCAGAAATCACCGATCGTTATTTCTCGTTTCAGGCCATGGACCATTACGGAGATTACTTTTTTTACGCGGGCAATCAATTTACCGGCCGAGAAGCCCAGAAATATATTCTCGTTGGGCCAAACTGGACAGGACAAATTCCAGCCGAGTTTGCCGGCATAAACATCATTAACGCGCCATCATCAGCCGGGTTTATGATCGTCCGTGTTGCGCTAAAAAGCTATGCTGACGATGAGGTGAAGGTGGTGAAGAGTTACCTGGACCAAATGATCACTACACCACTCAATCAATGGCTGGAAAACGGTCATCAAGCTGTGCACCCCTCCCAAAGGCCCAAAGTAAAGGGTAATTATGCCGTTTTCCCCCGCATGCCTCAACTGGCCCAGGCCATGGTTGAAGTTCAGACCGCGATGGACTATTTCCAGCTACTGAGCCTGGCGCTTAACGATCCAACCATGACCAAGCGCACCGACTCGCTGAAAGAAGTTGAGACGCTGACCAGATTGGCCAAGATTGGGTTAATGGAAGGCCATCTTTTTGACCCGGCCACCGTGGACCCGGCTACCAAAGAGGCCCTGAAAGCAGGCTTTGAAGCTGGTAAACAAGCGGTCAAAGATGCGGTTAGAGAGGGGATGATCCCCATGAACGGCTGGATGGTAACCAAAGATATGGGCAATTTTGGCACCGATTACCTGACCCGCGCTGCTATTGCTGATGCTGGCTGGGGTGGGCCAGAAGCCAAATCACATATTGGCGTATTTTGCTTTGTAGATGCGGATGGGCAACAACTCAATGGCGGTCAGCGCTACACCTTAACCTTTGATACCAATAACCTGCCGCCCTGCACCGAGTTTTGGTCAATCCCCATCTACGATATCCAGGGTTACTTTATCCACAACGAAATTGACCGCTACACTGTCAACAGCTTTATGTATGAGCGCGGTGAGTTTTATGTAGACGACCAGGGTAAACTTACCTTCTACCTCCAGCGTGAACGGCCAACCGCCCCCAACCAGGCCAAAAATTGGCTACCTGCCCCCGAAGGAGATTTTCGTCTGGTAGCACGATTCTACGGCCCCAAAGCGTCGCTGATCGATGGCTCGTACCCCATGCCGCGACCGGTACGAGTCGGCTAATTATTTTTCTGTAAGAAAAGGAGACAAAAAATGTCTAAACAAGACAAAATTAAGCGAGAGGTCTTACCGATCCCTGACAAGCCCTACATGGGGTTGTCAACCTTCACCGCCAGAGACCCGGACACCAGTTTCCCGAAGTATGAGCCGCTGCGACCGCCGGAGGGCGCGCCGAACGTGCTCATCATTCTGCTGGATGATGTGGGCTTTGGCGCCTCCAGCGCCTTTGGCGGCCCGGCCAACACCCCCACCGCCGAACGCCTGGCAGGTGAAGGCCTCAAATACACCCGTTTCCACACCACCGCCATCTGCGCGCCCACCCGCCAGGCCCTGCTGACCGGGCGCAACCACCACTCGGTGGGCATGGGCATTATCACAGAAGCCGCAACAGCGGCACCGGGTTACAACGCCATCCGGCCCAACAGCAAAGCCCCCCTGCCAGAGATCCTCAAGCTCAACGGCTACTCGACGGCCCAGTTTGGCAAGTGTCACGAAGTGCCGGGTTGGGAAACCAGCCCCTTGGGGCCCTTCGATCGCTGGCCGACCGGCAGTGGCTTTGAGTACTTCTACGGCTTTCTCGGCGGGGAGACCCACCAGTACTATCCGGCCATCTACGAAGGCACCACCCCGGTTGATCCGGACAAGCTGCCGGAGGAGGGCTACCACTTCACTGAGGATATGACCAACAAGGCCATCAAGTGGATCCGGCAGCAGAAAGCGCTCATGCCCGACAAGCCCTTCTTTGTCTACTTTGCCCCCGGCGCCTGCCATGCCCCGCACCACGTGCCCGCAGAATGGTCGGACAAATACAAGGGCAAATTCGACCACGGTTATGAAGTACTGCGCGAGGAAATCCTGGCCCGTCAGAAAGCACTGGGCGTCGTCCCGCCCGATTGCGAATTGACCGCCTGGAACAAAGATGTCCCGCACTGGGATCAAATCCCCGACGATATGAAGCCGGTACTAGCTAGGCAAATGGAAATCTATGCCGGTTTCCTGGAGCACACCGACTACCACATTGGCCGGTTGATCGACACCCTGGAGGATTTGGAGGTTCTGGACGACACGCTGATCTACTACATCATCGGCGACAATGGCGCCTCGGCTGAGGGCACCTTTACCGGCGCCTTTCAGGAATTGACCTACCACAACGGCCGCCCGGACCTGGAAGCGCCCGAGATTGTTAAGGCACGCATCGATGATTTTGGCACACCCAATGCCTACAATCATTATGCTGTGGGCTGGGCCATGGCTACGAACACCCCCTACCAGTGGAGCAAGCAAGTCGCCTCGCACTGGGGCGGCACCCGTAACGGCACCGTGGTCCACTGGCCGCGCGGTATCCAGGGCAAAGGCGAAATCCGCAACCAGTTCACTCACGTGATCGACATTGCCCCCACGGTGCTGGAAGTGGCCGGCATCCCCGAACCGACCCAGGTGCATGGTATCACCCAGTCACCCATGGAGGGGACCAGCCACCTGTACTCCTTTAACGATGCCGACGCGCCGGAGCGGCACGAAACCCAATACTTTGAGGTAGGCGGCAGGCGCGGCATCTATCATAAAGGCTGGTCGGCCGTCACCCCGCATTCGGCACCCTGGCGAGCGCACTTGCCGCAGCCCCCCTTTGACGAGGATGTCTGGGAGCTGTACGGGCCGGACGATTGGAGCCAGGCCCGCGACCGGGCCGAGGAGATGCCGGAGGAATTGGAACGCCTCAAGCGGCTGTGGCTGATCGAGGCGGCCAAATACAACGTGCTGCCGCTGGATGACCGCCTGGAGCGTTTGAACGCTGATATAGCCGGCCGGCCGCAGTTGGTAACCGGCAACTCGCAACTGCTCTTTGGCGGGATGGGGCGCCTGACCGAGAGCGCGGTCATCAATGTCAAGAACAAGTCCCATTCCGTGACCGCCGATCTATCGGTGCCCGAGGCGGGTGCTGAAGGCGTGATCGTGGCTCAGGGCGGCATGTTTGGCGGCTGGAGCCTGTACGCCAAAGAGGGCAAGCTCAAGTACTGCTACAACCTACTCGGCCACAAACACTGGTTTGTCGAGAGCGAGGGTCCCATCCCGTCCGGACAACACCAGGCGCGTATGGAGTTTGCCTACGACGGCGGCGGGATCGGCAAAGGCGGCCTGGCGACGCTCTACATCGACGGACAGAAAGTCGGCGCTGGACGCGTGGAGGAGACGCATGCGCTGGGCTTCTCTGCCACTGAGACCTGCGATGTGGGAAGGGAGAGTGAGTCGCCGGTGTCACCGGATTACGGCCCGCGCGGCAACGAATTCAGCGGCGAGGTCAACTGGGTGCAGATCGACCTGGGCCTGGATGACCACAGCCACCTGATCCCGCCCGAACAGCGCCTCAGTTTTGCCATGGCGCGTCAATAAACCGTTTTCTCGCAGTCCTGGCGAAGGCTCAGGCGAATTGGCCTTCGCCAGGAGCGTATTGGTGGCTATCAAAAAAGAAAGGAAAGGAACATCATGGAAACTCTGAATTCGCTCTACAATTTGATGGGGCTAATCTTTGTCCTGGGCACGATCATTTCGATGGGTTTGGGTCTGACCATGGCCCAGATCACAAGACCGTTGCGCAGCGTCCGTTTTGTGGTTATGGCTTTGCTGGCGAACTT
>JAHELX010000311.1 GCA_024643945.1 Anaerolineales bacterium | reverse complement strand
CGGCCTACCTTGGGCTACCTCTGCGATGCGCAAGGCAATATAAAACCATCCACAAGCCAGTGGCCACCCGAGATGATGCAGGCAATCCAAGAGGGCCACACCTTCCAGGACGGTGAGGCAGTCGTGGCTATTCCGGTCAAGATCCGTGACCACACCTTGGGCGTTGTGAGGCTTTGCAAGCCTGATGGCGCCGACGAGTGGACGGCGGAAGAGACAGCGCTGATGGAAACGCTGACCGAGCAATTGGGAGTAGCTCTAGAGAGCGCAAGACTATATCAGGACACGCAGCGCCGCGCCGAGCGGGAGCGGATGACGGGGGAAGTCATGGCCCATATGCGCGAGACGTTGGATGTCGAGACCGTGCTCAAGACCGCCGTAGACGAGATGTACCAGGCGTTAGGGTTGGATGAGATCGTGATTCGCCTGGTAACAGAAGAACACGGGCAACTAGAGTCCAACTGACTTATGAAATCAGAGACGCCAATCATTGGAGAAGGAAGATGATGACAGAAGACCTCACCTGGTTCCAAAATCTGAGCACCTCAGAGGTGGCTGAGATAGCCCGCGAGCACGTGAAAACCGTCGTGTTTGCTGCTGGAGGGACGGTCCGGTGGCTCATCCTCAATTATCTCGACGACTGGCCCGCAGATATGTCCTACTGGCAGCGATACCTTAAACACGGTGGCAAGAGATTCGTAGAAATTGTGCGGACGTTTTTCGACCACGGAGTGCACACACTTTTTACCCATGCTATAGTCCCCGGCCAGCTTGAGGGAAAGGGCACAGGATATATGCCTCTGGCTCTGACCAGCGGCATGGAGAGACTGGCTGCGAGCCCTGAGTTCTTGCGTTTCTATGAAGAATACAAGGTCAGGGTCCGCTTCTTCGGTAACTACCGGCAGGCCTTGGAAGGCTCACAATACGAAGGTACACTCGCACTTTTTGACGAGGTGATGGAGCGAACACAGGTGAATGACCGGCATCGCCTCTTTTGGGGCTTCAACTCCGAGCAAGACCAGATCACGCCGATTTTCGAGCTGGCCGTGCAATACTATCGCGACCACGGGCGGGCTCCGAGCCGCGAGGAAGCGGTCGAACTGTATTACGGCGAACCTGTGGAGCCGGTGGATATCTTTATCAGCTTCAATCGGCCAAGGATTGCAGCCCTGATGCCTCCTCTCCTCGAAAGCCGGGCAGACCTGTACTTCACGGTTGGTCTCTCGTGGGACTTGTCACAGCTACAACTCCGTAACATATTGTATGACCATCTCTACGCTAGGAGGGGGCGGCACCGGGACTATGGTGCATTACCCACTAGTGCATTTTCGGAGATGCAGGCGTTCTATCGTCTAAATCAGGGAGGGGTTATCGGCCTTGGTAGACGGTATGAACCGGGAGATATCTGGCATCCTGTACCCCAGGTCCGCCTACCGTCTGTCTGGGAGGAGGAGGCATGACACGGCGCAGTGAAGAGGTGGAGATCCTGGCCCAGCGTTGGGGCCAGCCAAGGCTTATCGTAAAACAGATCAGCGTTGCCCCTGGGCTCGACGCAAGCATGGTTCGCGACTTCTTCTCGGAGCGCACGAGCGAGGTGGTGATGGTCATACGCCGGGCTATGGATGGGCTGGTGTGGGTGATGACCAAGGAGGGGTTTCCCCAGAGACTCTACAGCCTGCCGACCGGCGGCATCCGGCACCATGAGGGGATATCGGCGGCGTTGTGGCGTGAATTGCAGGAAGAAACAGGTTTTGAGACGCGGCTTCAACGCTTCCTGGCTGTGATCCGATATGTGCCTGTTTTGGCGCCAGATGATCACCTGCAGGTGCCAGGCTTTGTCTCCTATGTCTTCCTCCTCGAAGAGAAGAGTGGAGACCATCCAGTGGTGACCGGCGGGGAAAAGATCCTGGATTTCAAAGCCGTCGCGCCCGGAGAACTGCTGGAGATAGCACGCCGCTGGCGCAGGCTGTTAGGGTCGAGCGGCGAGTTCCACGACCTGGCAGCCTGGGGGATGTTTAGAAGTATTGCCCATCAGGTGGTGGGCGAGGCTCTGACCAATAGGGGGAAATAGAATGTCGGAGGACATATACGATCAGCTACTCAAAATACCCACAGCACAACTCGTTAATCTGGCTCTGGCCGGGCTGAGTCGCCAGGGAGGGATGTTGGCAAAAGTCATTGAAAGTGTACAAAGCCAGTTGGGGAATGTTGTGGGCGAGGTCATTCCTGAGAGAATCTACCTGGCTGGCTGTGGCGATTCTCACTTTGCTGCCTTATCCGGATGCTATGCCTTCGAGCAACTTACCGGACTCCCTACTGTGGCTTTGGAGTCAATGCAATTGGCCCGCTACACGTTGCTGCCCCCGGACTCCCTGGTTATCGTGATTTCAAGCAGTGGTGAGGTCAATATGACCCTTGAAGCTGGCAGGGCTGCCAGGAAAGCTGGCGTTAATGTGATCGGCGTCACAGCCCAGGGAGAGAGCCAGATGTCACAGGAACTCCCCTGCCTGTTCACCGACCCTGGCCTTGCCACCAATGATTATGTGGACCAAGCGGCGCTCATCTTAGGCAACTACAGTTTCAGCCTCGCCGCGCTGTATTGGGTTGCGATTCATATTGGCCAGAACCGTGGTCACCTTGATGACAAACGGGTGGGAAAGATCAAGGCTGAGATAAAAGCCATCCCCAATGCCGTTGAACGGACAATGAGTTATAGCACAGAGATGGACAAATACCTTTGGAGTGTGAGCGACGAGGGCGATTTCTATTTCCTCGGTGCCGGGCCCAGCTATGGGGTTGCCCTCTTCTATCAGGCCAAGTTCTTCGAGCAGATCCAGCGCCCGGTGTATGGTGTTGAACTGGAAGAGTTCCCCCACGAGCAATTTTATCTACTCCAGCCGGACGGGGATGCTCAAGTGTGGTTCATTGTACCGTTGGATCGTAGCCTGGAACGAGCACTGGAAGTTATGGCTGGCTGCCAGGAAATGGGGGCGCGTGTCATCGTCGTTACAACCTCACGTAACGACCAAATCAGGGAGCAAGCCGACCTGGTTTTTCCAGTTGAAGCTGTGTCTGAGATGTTTTCACCGTTGGTAACGGTTGTGCCTGGAGAACTTCTGGGCATCCACGCCTTTGCACGTTGGGGAATCGGGCCGTCCTCTGCGTCCATTCGGAGGCGCACGAGGGCGGTCAGCAAACGGTTGACACGCGGAAGAAAACCGTGATAGAAAGGCGGCGGCTTGTGCTGCTTTAGTCATGACTAGACCCCGAAAAATGGGCAATTCAGGAGGAAGTAAAATGCACAAGTCCAGTTGGGAGGACGTTGATCGGTCAGGCAAGGTAGACCGCTATGTCTACGCGCTGGATAGAGAAAAGAGGCTAGAATCTATACAGGACTATGTAACGCTGACTTATGAGATGCTAGAAGTAGCAAGAGGTGATTCTGTTTTGGATGTGGGTTGTGGTACCGGGGATGATGCTGTCAATCTGTACCAGATAGTTGGCCCTAACGGTCGAGTGGTGGGGATTGACTACAGCGCGCAATTGATAGCTGAGGCAAAAGCCCGCGCTGAGAAGGCAGGTGCATTGGTTGAGTTTCACGTGGGGGATGCACACGAACTATCACAGTTCGGTGACAATTGTTTTGACGCAACGCGAGCTGCGGCTGTGTTCCATCATCTGGAATCGCCAGAAAAAGCATTAAAAGAAATGATCCGCGTCGTGAAACCAGGCGGTTCTGTTGTCATTGCGGAAGCCGATTGGGAAACACTATTAGTAGATCATCCGAACATGGCACTTACCCGGCAGATCATGAATTACCAGTGTGATGAAAATCACCAAAACGGTTGGATAGGACGACAATTGCCTCGGCTATTTAGGCAGTCAGGATTGGACGTACATGTCGCACCGGCAGCTATGATTTTACCGAGTTATGATCTGGCAAATTTATTGTTCGGTTTAGAAAACTCAGTAAACAAGATGGAGACCAACGGGTTCATCTCTGAAGGAGAAGCAATTCAGTGGTTAAATGAACTAAAACTTCTTGATGCTCAAGGTTTATTCCTTGCATCACTAACAGGTTTTATCGTGAAAGGCACAAAGGTTTGATACGTTGCGTTTGAGGGAATTGTCCGGCAGTGGATGCAGGGAACGTAAACTGGGATCTACCCATAAAATTGCCAAGACAATTTGTAGAAGGAGGTCGGAATGGGCGACGGCGCTCCAAGGCTTGAGCAAATGGTGAGTTCCATCGTTAACGAGATTGGTATTGGTCGCAGCGGGCTAATGAAGCCTACTGCCTATGATACGGCCTGGCTGGCCCGGGTCCCGGCGGAGCACGATATTGGTGTACCCGCCTTTCCGGAGGCTCTCGACTGGCTCAGGCAGAATCAACATCATGATGGCAGTTGGGGCGCGGAGGTGGAGTACGTTCACGACCGGGTGATCTCGACCCTGGCCGCCATTCTGGCTTTGGCCGAGTGGAGCGTGGATGGCCGGGATGTACGTGCTATGGAGAGGGGGCTTAGATACATCCGGGAAAAAGCCGATCAATTGGAGCAGGAACATGAGACGATTGGCTTTGAGGTGATCCTGCCCACTCTCCTCAAGCATGGGCAAGAACTCGGACTCGCTTTTCCCTTGTCAGCGTTTGAGCGATACAAGAGGATGCGAAATGAGAAGCTGGCCAAGATCCCGCGGAACATGCGTTATACGCGAGATACCACCCTGGCTTTTTCCCTGGAGTTTATGGGGGATGACTTTGACGTGGAGAAAGTTAGATTTATTCAAGAGAGTAATGGCAGTGTCGCCGTGTCCCCTTCTGCCACCGCTTACTTCCTCACCAAATGGCCGGACAACGTGGCGGCACGCCGCTACATCGCCAGCGTGGCCAGAGTCTATGGAGGCAAGGCTCCTCAGGTGTTTCCATTTGACATCTTTGAGACAAACTGGTCGTTGTGGAATCTGTTCCTCGCTGACGAAATGGTGCGCGATCGAGCAGTTACTCGACTTGCAAGGAGCGTGAAGGCCCTCTGGGACAGACGAGGAGGAGTAGGCCACTCTTCAAACCATTCCGTTCCAAATGCTGATGACTCGGCAGTAGCCTTCAGTGTTATGAGACTAGCTGGCCTTGATCCTGATCCGAGCCCTCTTTATCAGTTCGAGCGGGAAGATCACTTTATCTGTTACTCATTTGAGCGCGATCCGAGTACGAGCGCCAATATTCATGTCCTGGAAGCGCTCAAAGAAGTAGACGAACTTCGTGTGAGGAAAGTGGTGAACTGGTTGCGCAGTGTACAAGTGGACGGCCATTACTGGATGGATAAGTGGCATGCCTCTCCTTACTATCCGACGGCTCACGCGGTAATCGCCTTGATCAGCATTGATCACGACCTGGCCCACAGTGCCGTGCGCTGGATCCTGGACACCCAGCGCTCCGATGGTTGCTGGGGGTATTACGATAGGCCAACCGCTGAGGAGACAGCCTACTGTCTGCAGGCGTTGAGCATGTATGACCGCCATATGGAGCCGGTGGACCGAGAGGTTTTTGTCCGGGGCAGGCAGGGGTTGCTGGCCTGCAGAGAGGAAATGCCGGCCTTATGGATTGGCAAATGCCTGTACAGCCCAGCCAGGGTGGTGGAGTCCGCGATTTGCAGTGCGCTGGCCATGACGAAGCCTTAAGCGCGGAGCACAATGTCAGTCGAGGAGGAATTGTTGTGAAGAGCGGTCTTGAAAAATATCTCAGTGTTCAGACGAAGGACGAACTGATTGCTCAGAGAGGGCAGCGCCTCATCGTACTTATGCTGCTATTAGGCGTTGGTGATTTGCTGGTTCTAATTCATGACATTGTTTCTGGATATGCCAGGCTCTCTGTTTTGGCTATAGAATTGCTGGGTTTGGTCCTATTCGGTGTGTTCTATAGGTACACGCGGCGCGGTCATCGCTGGCCGCCTAATGCGTTTTTGGCTCTGGTAGCTCTTAGCACGCCTTACGTCGTGCGGACGGAGCTTACAAGCCCAGTGGTTCTGCTGGTTGCAGTCCCCGTGGTGGTGGTCCCGCTCGTTGCTGCTCCCTGGTTGTCTATCCTGCTGGCGGCTGTAGAAGTCGTCATCCTATACGTGTTCGGTCTTGCCTCTTATCCACTTTACTCCGTAGTGGCTATCATTTTTGGACTTCTTGGGGCGATATCCTGGCTGTCCAGTTCGAGCCTGGAGAATTCATTCAAAGAGGCTCGCCGCAATGCAAGCGAGTTGGCCGAGAGCAACCGTGAGCTGGAAGCCGGTCGCGCTTTGCTGGAAGCTCACGCGCGCGCACTGGAGGAGAGATCTACTCAACTCGAGGCTTCGGCTGAGGTGAGCCGGGCAGCCACCTCGATTCTGGACATAGAGCGTTTGATCCAGCAGGTAGTTGAGTTGATTCGCGAGCGGTTTGACCTGTACTATGTGGGGCTGTTTCTGATGGACGAGGCCGGCGAGTGGGCAGTGTTACGCGCTGGCACTGGCGAACCTGGTCAGGCGATGCTGTCGCGTGGCCACCGGATCAAAGTCGGCGAGGGGATGGTTGGCTGGAGTGTCGCCCACGCCCAGGCGCGGGTGGCCTTGGAGGCTGCGGAAGATGCCGTGCGCCTGGCCACAGCGGAGCTGCCCGATACTCGTTCTGAGGCGGCCTTGCCTCTGCGCTCGCGCGGCCAGGTGCTCGGCGCGCTGACGGTGCAAGGCACCCAGCCAGGTACCTTTGACCAGGACACCATGGTCGCACTGCAGATCATGGCCGATCAGGTGGCGGTGGCTTTCGACAACGCACGTCTCTTTGCTGATGCCCGCGAGGCCCTGGAGGCGGAACGTCGCGCTTATAGCGAATTAAGCCGGGAAGCCTGGGCTGAATTGCTCAAGGTCCGACCTAATTTGGGCTTCCTCAAGAGTAAACATCTTCTCTCCCCGGCTGGTGACGTGTGGCGGCCGGACATGGGGACGGCGTTACAGACAGGGCAGACAATACTGGGCGAGGACGGCGCGACCAGCCTGACTACTCCAATCAAAGCGCGTGGTCAGGTTATAGGTGTGATTGGCGCGCGTAAGCCTGATGACGCCGGTGCGTGGACACAGGACGAAATTGCCTTGCTGGAAACATTGGCCGAGCAATTGAGTGTGGCTTTAGAAAGCGCGCGTCTCTACCAGGATACCCAACGCCGAGCCGTCCGCGAACGGTTGGCGGGCGAAGTCACCGCCCGTATGCGCGAAACGTTTGATGT
>JAHELX010000310.1 GCA_024643945.1 Anaerolineales bacterium | reverse complement strand
CGTCGCCCTCATGTTTGTCCTGGACACCTACGAAGATACGCGCTGGCTGGCGATTCTGATGGCTGCGCCAGGGACAGTCGTCTCGCGTGATGCCCCGGCGGCAGAGCGGGCGAAACAAGACAGCTAAAAGCCTCCCCCGGGCGTCCAGGATGACATGATCGCGACAGCGTTTCTCTTCGATATAAGAGATAAGAGTGGTGTGGCAAGTGCCATGGCATTGCTCGAGCTGGCATGCTTTTGCAATGCCGGCTTGCTTTGGGAAAGCTCCAGGGTGTACCAGGCAAGGAGGTTGGCGACCTTATAGGAAATTGGTATAATAAATCACTACTTCGCCGAGCAGAGGGGCGTGACGCTGCGGGTCGGGTTGCTGCCCCCCTCCTAGCCTCCCCCCCGCTGGGGGAGGAGCCAGGCTTCCCCCCCAGCGGGGGGGACTGAGGGGGGGAGAGGTTCGCCAGTCCCAAAAAACCTGCCCATGAAAGGGACTGAGGGGGGGCGAAATATCCGCCTACATTATTAACCCAAGTAGTTCGTAGGTGAAGCTCGATGAGTGATGAACAGATTAACAACGCCCAAGCCGATATTCTGATTGTCGATGATAGGCCCGCCAGCTTGCGCCTGTTGATCGAGATCTTGGGCAGGCATGGCTATACAGTGCGGCCGGCGGCGGATGGGCCGCAGGCCTTATTGGCGGCACGTAAGCAAACCCCGGATTTGATCCTTCTGGACGTGATGCTGCCCGGCATGTCCGGCTACGAAGTCTGCCAGAAGTTAAAAGCGGACGAAGCAACCCGGGATGTCCCCGTCATTTTTATCAGCGCCCTGGCTCAGGAGTTCGACAAGGTGAAAGGCTTTTCCGTGGGTGGGGTGGATTACGTCCCCAAGCCATTTCACATGGAGGAAGTTCTGGCCCGTGTCCAAACCCATGTAGCTCTCTACAAGCTGCAAAAAGAACTGGAAGGACGCAACGCCGATCTTCAGCAAGAAATCGCCGTGCGTAAGCAGGCAGAGGCAGCCTTACGCATCAGCCAGGAGCGCTACCAAATGGCTACCCAAGCGGCTAGTGTTGGAGTGTGGGATTGGAACCTGCAGACGGGTGATTTCTATCTTGACTCCAACCTAAAAGCCCTCCTCGGTTACACCGACGAGGAAATCCCCAACGATCCCGCAATCTGGATCGGCTGTGTCCATCCTGACGATCGCCAGCCCGCGCTGGAAACTCTCCAGGCGCACCTCGACGGGCAAACGCCCGCATACATCTTCGAGTACCGGATGCTCCACAAAGATGGCTCTGTCCGCTGGTTCTTGACGCGGGGGACGGCCATCCGAGATGAGCATGGTCAAACCATCCGTCTGGTTGGCACCGATATGGATACTACTGAGCGGATGCAGGCGAAGCAAGCGCTTGAGCGCCAGTTGACGCTCGAGACCATTATCGCCACCCACGCCAGCCGTTTGATTAACCTGGGGATCGATAAGCTGGATGAAGAAATCAGAGAGCTGCTGAGTGCGCTGGGGATGTCATCCTCAGTGGATGGCATCTTTGTGCTCGTTTGTGATAGCCAGGGACAGAAGGTCGAAAAGCACTACGAATGGGTTTCAGGGGGACAACGGCTTGAGACTGAATTAATGCAGAATGTGCCATTAGCGTCCGTTCCCTGGGCGATGGAAAGGCTGAGCCGATTCGAACCTATTATTTGTGAGGATGTCCGGGACCTACCGCCCCAAGCAGACCGAGAAGGGGAAATTCTGCAGGCCCTCTCTATCCAGGCATTCCTGGCCATCCCACTGATTGTCCAAAATGAGCTGGTGGGGTGTTACGGCTATCACTCGGCGCAACCGGGAACAGGGTGGACAGTAGAAGATGTCTCTCTGCTCAGATTATTGGGGCATATTCTCTCGAATGTCATCGATCGCCGCCGGACTGAGAAGCGCCTCCGCAAGCTATCCCAGGCCATCGAGCAGAGTCCCAGCCCCGTGGTGATCACCGATATTAAAGGGAACATCGAGTATGTGAATCACGCGTTCACCCAGGTCACGGGTTACAGCGCCGCCGAAGCTCTGGGGCGTAATCCTCGCTTGTTGAAGTCCGGCTTGCACCCAGAAGAGTTCTATGCAGAGCTGTGGAGCACGCTTAGGTCCGGGCAGGAGTGGCGCCACGAGCTTGTGAATAGGCGCAAGAATGGGGAACTGTATTGGGAAATGGCATCCATTTCGCCCCTCAGAAACGCAGCCGGGGAAACTACCTATTTCATCAAGGTGGCGGAAGACATCACCCGGCGCAAACGAGCCGAGGACTCGTTACGGGAGCTGCAGCTCTACTACCAGGCCCTTTTTGAGCGGGCGCCGCTGGGCATTGTACTGGCCACACCAGAGGGTCGCATACTGGCCGCCAATGAGTCTTTGCTTGAGATCACGGGCTACACCCAAGCGGAGTTGTTGAGTATCAATGTAAGGCAAGTGTATCAGAATGTGGAGGACCGCGCCCGGTTCCTGGAACGACTTCAAACGGAGGGCTTTGTCCCCGACTATGGGGTGCAAATGAAGCGCAAAGACGGCACCCCCTACTACGCGAATCTGCACGGCAGCCTGATCAAGCGAGATGATGAGGATGTTGTGCTGACCGTGATGGAAGATGTCACCGAGCGGGTGCACTTCGAAGAGGTACTTAAAAAGCACAACCGCGCCCTGCAAGCCCTGCACCAGGTCTCATTGGAAATCGGGTCTGAGTTGAAGATGCCTATTCTGTTGCACAGTATCATGGAGCGTGCGGTGGCATTGCTCGACGCCGATCGCGGTGGTGGTATCTATATGTATGAGGCAGACGAGAATGTGCTGCGGCTGGTAGAGGGCACTGGAATCAACGCGGACCGCGTTGGTTTCGTCTTGCAATTAAATGAAGGCATGGCGGGCCAGGTGTTTCGAAGCGGAAACCCGCTTATCGTCAACGACTACACCCACTGGAAAGGGCGCGCCACCGTCCTCGTTTCCTCGCCGCCCAGTGCCGTGATGGGAGTCCCCTTGCTGTTGGACGGAGGGGTCATCGGCGTGCTGGGCCTCTTTGCCAATTCCCATCGCCGCATCTTCGCCGCGGAGGATGTGCGATTGGCGGAGTTGTTCGCCGCCCAGGTGGGCGTAACCATCAAAAATGCTCGACTGTACGAGCAGGCCCGGCACGAAATCGCCCAGCGGGTGCAGGCGGAAGGGCAGATCAAGGCTGCGTTGGCCGAAAAAGAGACGCTGCTGAAGGAGCTCCACCACCGGGTTAAGAATAATCTGCAGGTTATTTCCACCCTGCTCGACCTCCAGGCCGGTGCCGCCCAGGATGACCAGGTGCGGGTCGCGTTTGAGGAAAGCCAGCAGCGTATACAAGCCATGGCAGGCATCCACGAGCAATTGTACCGATCGCAGGACCTGGCGCGGGTGGATATGGCAGCCTACGTTGACAAGCTGGTGGCTGAGTTGCACCGTTCTTATGCAACACCGGCCATCGAGTTCGAGATAAGAGCTCCGGATGTCGCTCTGGACGTCGACCAGGCTATCCCATGTGGCTTGATCATCAACGAATTGGTCTCAAATGCTCTCAAACACGCCTTTCGCGCCCGAGAAACTCGAGATGGCAAGATAAGCGTCACGCTGCACCCGTCAAGCCCAGGGAACGGCAAGATGGAATTGATCGTCAGCGATAATGGGATTGGCCTGCCAGCCGATTTCGATCTCCAAACGCTAGACTCATTAGGTCTGACCATGGTCCGTCTACTGGCTGGCCAGCTTGAGGGCAACCTGGAATTTGACACCCAAGCGAGAGGAGGAACCACCTTCAAGGTGACCTTCGAAATCCGCTGAATCAGCATCGATCCTCTGTTTAGCGCAGAATCTCCCCCGGGACCCACAGCCCCTGGGGAGATACTATTTTCTCCCAGCGTAACCATTTAGCCATCAAGTGTATTGCACTTGGGGCCGGCCGGGCGGTTCCGCGACAGCATACCTATACAAACGTCCTAATTGAAAACTATATGTTCGTACAGGAGGCAAACTGAACGAATGCCCGATGCGTGTCGAGGGCATTGGTGATAGGATAGGTAGAGCACGTCGGCAACCCGACCTGCTCCGAAGGTCAGAACCTCAGAGACACAGGAGATGGGCATGGCCAATATCCCAATCAGTGCAAAAGTTGAATGTGCGGATGGCGCCTGCGGCGAGTCAGTCACGGTGATCGTGGATCCCACGACGCAGAAGGTAACCCACGTGGTAGTGCGCAACGAGGCTGATCCCCAGTTAGCTCAGCGCCTGGTCCCGCTTGAGCAGGTGGTGGAAACCAGGCCGGATTTGATTCGTGTGCGGTGCACCAAAGACGAGCTGGCCAAGATGGAGCCGTTTACCGAGGCGCACTTCATTTGGAAAGAGGGACCTGATTATTCCATGTATCAAGGCGGTGAATGGCAGCAGCCCTATGCAACTACGACGGCAGATGCCTATACGATGGTCGTCGAGGAACGCATCCCGCCCGGCGAACTGGCCGTACGCCGGGGTACGCTGGTGGAAGCGGCGGATGGCTACATCGGCCGGGTGGGTGAACTGGTTATAGATCCGGCCGATGGGCACATCACACACTTCGTCCTGCAGGAAGGTCACCTGTGGGGTAAAAAAGAGGTCACGCTGCCGCTGTCTGTGATTGACCACGTGGATGACCCCAAAAATACGGTCTTTGTGAAGCTCGACAAAGCGGCCATTGGAGCCTTGCCCGCCATCCCTATCATGCGACACTACGGTACCGGAGCGGTCGAGTTGGTGGCCAGAATCTTCGACAAGCCAGAAAAGGCCGCCGAAGCTCTGGAGTTCCTGAAGGAACTGCGCCGCCAGCAAAAAGGTGCCCACGAGCCTGCCATCAAGATTCTAAATGCCGCCGTACTGGTCAAAGATGCGGACGGCCAGGTGTCGGTCAAAGAGACAGGGGACTTGGATGCCAGGCAGGGAAGACTGTTTGGGGCCATAACGGGTGGGTTGGTTGGCCTGGTCGCCGGGCCGGCTGGCGTCGTCGTGGGTGCCCTGGCCGGGGCGGCTACCGGGCGGGCGGCTGCCGAGCGGATCGATAGGGGGCTCCCGGATCCATTTTTGAAGAAGTTCCAGGAACGCCTCCAGCCCGGCACTTCGGCCCTGATTGTGCTCGTCGAGCACGAATGGTTCAACACGCTGTCTGACGCGATGGCGAACCTGGAGGGGGTCGTATTACATCAGACGCTTACCGATGAAATGGCCCGTCAGTTTATGGGCACCGACCAGACAGAAGCTTAGTGGAGAGTGATCTATGACAGACTTGACAGGCAAAACGATTGGCCAATACCAAGTAATGGAAGTCATCCATCGCGGCCAGAACACCATTTACAAAGGCTTTCAACCAGGCATGAACCGCTACGTGGCGGTCAAAGTCATTAACCCATCCCTGGCGGCTGATCCAGCCTTTGTCGAAGAGTTTCGCCAGGAGATGGGGCGTATCGCCGCCCTGGAGCACCCACACATCTTGACCATCTACGATTACGGACAGCAGGATGACCTGCTCTACATCGTCACCCGCCATGAAGGGCATGGCTCGCTGCGGGACCGCTTGCCCCTGGCCTATACACCCCACCAGGCGCAGGGGATGCTCCATCCTATCGCCGAGGCCCTGGACTACCTTCACAGCCAGGGAGTGGTGCACGGCAACTTGAAGCCGTCCAATATTCTCATCGATTCCCACGGTCAGCCGCTGTTGGCCGATGTGGGCTACGCCCAGGGCATCGACGTGGGGGAGCGGGAAAAGGTCTACCTCAGTCCCGAGCAGGCGCAAGGCTCTTTTGCCGATGAGCGTACGGATGTGTATGCCCTGGGTGCTTTGTTGTACGAGATGCTAGTGGGCGAAGCTCCACCATTGGGGGCCGTCCCCAACCCGCGCCTCAAACGTCCTGATCTACCCGTAGAGATAGAGCGAATCATTCTGAAGGCGATGGCCCAGTACCCCGAGCAACGGTTCCAGACGCCGGGCGAATTGAGCCGCGCTCTGGATGCTGCCTTGACCCCGAAGGCTGCCCCACAGCCACAGCCCAGTCCAGCACCGCCGCCTCAGGCACAACCCGCACCTGAACCCCGGCGAGGCCCCAGTTGGCTGGTATTCCTCCTGGGTGGTCTGGCCTTCTTGTGTGTGATTGTCTGCGTCCTGGGCCTGGTGCTCGGAGTGGGCGGGAATAGGGAGGCTGCCGCACCCGTACCGACGGCAACGGAGGCCCCTGGTGTTGAGCCACCAGCGCCGCCTTCGTCCCCGGATGGCTCGCTCATTCAAAATTTCTTCGATATGATTAAGAGCGTCTTCGACAGCATTGCGCGTATGATCGAGGGTATCTTTGGTGGGGCAACGAAACCGGAGCCACCTGAAGAACAGGAGCCGCCGCCCACAGAGCCGCCTGTCGAGCAACCTGCGCCGCTGCCCGAAGAGCCGGGTGGCAGCGAGACGCAGCCCACCCCGGAGGGGAGCCTGATTTTTTCCAGTGAGAAGCAAGCCTGTGCCTGGGTATTTCAGGCTCAGACGTTGCTGCTCTAGGCCAGAAAAGCCAGACAGATAGCAGAAGTGATGTATCTCTAGACGCTTTGGCTGGCAGCCTGTCTGAACAGTCGGCGTCTACGACGTCACGCTAAAACGGACAGGAGGAAATAAATGGTAGAACTCATTGTTTTGGTCTTTGACACCGAAGATGGCGCGCTGAGGATGCGCGACAAGCTGCTGGATATTCAGCAACGACGACTGGTAGAGCTCGCTGATGCTGCGGTTGTCGTGCGTCGGCAGGACGGTAAGGTGAAAGTCAAGCAATTGACCAACGTGGTAGGCGCGGGTGCCTTCGGTGGCGCCTTCTGGGGCCTGCTCATCGGTCTCGTCTTCTGGGTCCCCTGGTTGGGCCTGGCGGTTGGCACTGCCGCCGGTGCGGCGTACAGCGGGCTGACCGACGTGGGCGTGGACGACAAGTTCATTAAAGAGGTAGGTAACACCATTGAGCCCGGTCACTCAGCCCTGTTCCTGCTGGCACACAAGGCTAACCTGGAACAGGTGCTGGACCAGTTTAAGGAATTCAATCCCAAGGTGTTGCAAACCTCGCTCTCCGAGGAAGACGAGGCCAAGCTGCGGGAAGCCTTTGGCGCGGAAGAAGACACCAAGAGCTGAGCCCCTTTGTTGATCAGCTTCCTCTTAAGCATAAGCAAAAGCCCTGCAGCCGGTCCCCGGCGTGGGGCTTTTTAATTGTGCCCTTTCCCAACCT
>JAHELX010000309.1 GCA_024643945.1 Anaerolineales bacterium | reverse complement strand
GCGCTCGGCGCTATCGTGCACGGCACGAATATCTTAAAGTTATGGGGGTGATTGCCCTGCCCCCCATTGGTGTACCAGTCACCAACTATTAACGGCGTGTTGGGCCCGGAGGTCTGAATAAAGGCTGCCGATCCCTGGGGTGGAAGTTCTGTCTGAGCCAGGGCAAACGTAACCAGCAGGCCGAGCAAGCCCAACGCTCCCAGCAAGACAGCAACCAGCAGCCTTCGCCATTTTGACGATACTTTTAGACGTTTCATAATGAACCCCTCCCTATTTTGGTCGACTAATTTGTTGATGATCAATAGATTTACGACGTGATACGTCGTTGCCCACATCTAACACCACTTCGGCATAAACAGCGGTTACCACCTTTGCGATAACCACCCGTTTCCTCTTCTCGCAGCGGTCAATCTGCCGTAGTAGAAATTTGTGCTTCTGACCATAGTGAACAGAGAACTTTTCAGATAGAGGCTGTCGAAAGAGCGATTGAGCAAGCTGCGCAATAAGCGAACAGCAAAGCTGCAGGAGTGACTCGCTATCGCTAAGCCAATTAAGAGCATGCTTTCAATCCCTATCTGGCGAGCCATACGCTGAGGGTTGGCTCCAGACTTGAGTGCTAGCAATCCATAGCCCCAACCGTTCTTTCGAAATTGCTTGGCCACACCCGACAAGTCACGCCGATATTGATAGTAGATAAGGGCGTCGGGAACAATCTTGATTTGCCAGGTGGTTTGAGTTTGCACGCGCCAGGCAAAATCGAGATCACCACAACTGGTCAGACGCACATCAAAGTAGCCAATTTCATCGAAAATCTCCCGACGATAGGCAACGTTGCCAGTGGGCGCATTAATCAGGTTAGACGGTAAGTGGATGGCTGCACGATAGTCTAGGAAGCGGAAACGGCTACATAAGCGCTCTCCTCTGGACTGGGGGGCAAGGAACGGCTGTTGCTTGAAAGCTGGTGCCAAGCAGTGCGCCTCAACGTTTGCCATGTGTCGCTGCAGATCAGTAAGTGGCTGATAAGCTTCGAGGCCGCCGGCAAAGCCCCCCCAGCGGAGGTCCTCATGGTCGGCAAGTAGGTGGGACAGCCAGTCTGGATGGACGACGCAAGCGGCGTCGGTAAAGGCTATTATTTCACCTCGGGCGGCCTTGATCCCGCGGTTACGCGCGGCGTAGGAACTCTGTATCTGATGCTCATATAGTAATTTCACTGGGTACTGTTGTATCCGCTGAGGGGTATCGTCTTGAGAGTTGTTGTCTACAACGATAACCTCATATTGAGCTCGCGGATAGTTTAGAACCATAAGAGATTGCAGCAACTCGTCTATTGTAGCGCTGCCGTTGAGCACTGGCACAATAATAGATACAAAGGGCCAATCAGCCATACGTGTTACTCATTTCAGTAATCGCAAAGACCACAAAGAGCTTGCTAAAAAGACTCATAGTCGGCTAAGGTAATATACCAGTCTCGCGCCGACAATGAAACCAGGTCTTTCTTCTGGGAATCGTGGACGACAAACGCAAAATCGAACGCTCGCGGCGTAAGGGCTCGCGGCAAGCCTTGGTACCCAGCCCGGCGTAAAATACGATACTCTGCGGGCAAGGAAGTCATCAGCCCCGCAGCCAGTGACATTTCTTGGGCACGAAAGTAGGCCTCAGCCTCAGCCATCAAACAAGCGCCGACAGTTTCACCCAGGACACCATCGGTAACCAGCAAATCCATGACAAGCCCAGTCTTGACACCACGGATGGTCGAGCAGCGCAGCACGGCGTAGCCCAACATCTGGTCACCCGTCCGCGCCACCAGGATGCGGTAGCTTCGTCCCGAGACTCCGGCGAAACGCCACGCCAGGTAAGCCTGGTCTCGGATAACCATGGCCGGGTATTTATCTCGAACCGTAAGCCAGAATTCGTCAAACTCTTGGTCGAATTGACTAACGACCTCTAGCGCGATGTTTGCGGTCGAGGTTACCGGTTGCTGGCGAAAAAAGAATCGTGACGCAACTCGGCCTGCTCCCCCAATGATGAAACCTTTCCACTTTTTGGTAAAGTAAACTTGAGCTAAGGACTCAAAGTCGAGCACCTTAACCAACAACGGAACCGTCGAAATAGCTTGAGGAGTCTGTTTTCGCTGTCGCAGGTATGTCTTCTCGGATACGAAGCTGAAGTGGAGGGAAATGTTATTGTCTTTAAAAACTTGTTGGAACCTGCGTATCAGCTTGGTGTAGCCAAAGGTGTTTCTGTGCTCGGGATGGATGACCAGATTGGTTCCGGTGGATGCTGGATAGTCCCGGCCATTGACACATACGCGCAGAGGCACCACCCAGATGAAGCCGACTACCTCACCGGAACCATCCCGAATAACCGCAATGATTGCTCGCCCCGCAGGATTCTGGTCGTGCCGCCAGGCAAAATCGGCCCGAGTCGCCAAAATGTCATCCGGCCCATATTCCAGTTTGTTAAGCTCAAGTATTCTGTCTATGTCTTCCTCTCGAGCCAGGTCGGCTGCGACTCGGTCGGACTTCATTTAGTAAGCCAATTGTCTCTCCCCGTAACCGAAGCAGATCCCGAGGATGCGATCAACCTTCAACGCCGGGGGATAGGCCCCCAATAGATATTGTCCTCGGCAAGCGTAGCGATTTGAGGCAAAACATCAGCCCACTTCTCCCTGAATCGCATCCACTGTCGCACAGTCAATCGGGAAAAAGGATAATCCTCAAGATTTTGTGTCGTCACATTTCCGATATGCATTATCCTGACGCTGCAGTCGCAGACTATTTTCCACCTCGCCAAACCAAGCCTCACGCAGAAATCAACATCCTCATATTGAACGGGATAGAACTCCTCAGAGAACAGCCCCACTGCTTGCTGCGCTTCTCTACGCACCAGCCAGCAAGCAGCCGGCGTGGCGGTCACTTTAATCGGGGTGGGAGGTATACAAGCCACTGGTTCAGCCCGGCTTAGATAGCCTACCCGGCCTTGGTCTGTGAGTCCAATGCCTGCCCCCTGTACGATGTCCGGATAGTCAGCAAATACGAGCATTGGTCCTACGATGCCGATTTGGGGATCGTCCTCCATCCTCTGCCATAGAGTTTCCAGCCAACCGGCATCATCTGGCAGGATAAGGTCATTATCCAATATCAGGATTCTGTCACCCGACGCCAGCTTGAAGGCTACATTACGCCCACCGTTCGTTCCCAGATTCCGGGAGGCAGTTACCAACAACACCTCTGCAAAGCGATCTTTGTTTGCCAAAAACCAGTCCGTTAGCTGTTGAAGCTGATCATCACGAGAGCCATTGTCCACTAAGATCAGTTGAACCATCCAGTCTTCGATGGAAAGACGTGCCAGTTTGTCGAGGACATTGATAGTCAATTGTGCCTCGTTGATGTTCAGCAAACTGGCGGTCAAATGGCGCATCGTTCAATCTCTCTGCTCTAACCGAACCTGCAAGTAGGATGCGATCGTCTTTACCGAATGGAAGGTGTTGGGATCTAAATCTTCATCTGGGATGTTGAGGCCAAAAGTATCCTCAAGGCGAAGCACAAGCTCCAGCAAAGAGAAGGAATCAAAACTAACCTGGCTGGAAAAGAGCGGCGTGTCTGGCCTGACGCTTCCTGGCTTCTTCCCTAACGTAGAGGTCACCAACCGGGTCACAGTATCTTCCAGGGCTTGATCGCTTGAGGTACTCCCATGCTGGCTCGAAGCCATTCTATGACTTTCTTACTTCTCCTCACAAGCAAGCTGATAATTAATATGAACCCAATCCGGCAGCCCCATAGTCGCCAGTCGATCAGCATCGAGCACCAATTCATCTGTGCCCGGCTGGGGTTTGAAGCCAGCAGCCATCAGCAGCATACGCAAAGGACCGTTCGAGCCATTAAAGATGTATCGGCAACGATACCTTTGGAACCTGGTCTTGGTATGACGCAGCAATCCCACCAGCATCGCCAACGAGAGCCCCCTGGCCCGCGTTCGACACGAGATGGCCAGGCTCTCGATCATCGCCCCACCATTCTCATCGGGCGTAAGATTGATAATACCACAGCGCCCCATATCGCTATAAATATCGCTCATCTCAGCGACGATGACGTGACGTTCACCCGGCTGGTTGAGGCGGGTAATTGCTTCATCAACAGGTAGCACCCCCAGATTCATGCGGTGCGTTCGAGTGAGCAACTCTCCTGCCCGCATAGCATCCCCTGACACATACGGCCGTATGATAATATGAATATTGCAGGCGTGCAAGAACTCAGTATAGTCACTGGCGACCTCTTCGTCCCGAGTACGCGCTTGCCGTTCACGATACACCCGCGGTCGGCGACGCGCCTCTTCCGTTACGACAGTAGTTGTGCCATCCAAATATGCTTCCAGGCCTGCAATTGACCAGGCAGTAATATCCGAGATTTGAGCAGAGATGGAACCTCGTTCGAACGGGTCTTCATCCACAAACACCGCGTCCAGTGGACTGATCCCGAGCGTGTCCAATATACGCCTGATCTTCCTGGCTTTTGACCCCAGATCGGCTTCAACCTGGACAAATAGGCTGGACCAGCCGAATCTTTCAATTGCAGGCAGGATCACGTCGGGGGGATTTTGGGTAGCAAGCGCCTGGAGGATTCCCCGTTCATCCAGTTGTTGCATTACCTTGCTGGCCACAGAGTTTATCTCATCATCCCCTTCTTCCAGAATCCCAGTCAGTATGGTTTCGTCCAGATCCCAAATTACCAGCTTCAGGATTCTCACCAGGACAATCTCCTTGTTGTATATACGTTAATATTCAACATCCTAACGCAGGATAGTAGGAATAAAATATGAAATTAGTTAGAAAAAAGTTAGAAGGCCTGGTCAGTAATAGAGTATAAGAGCAGGAATGAGGCCTGATTGATCCAAGAATGGACAACATCGTCGAGTATGTTCAAGGTATGTGTCAGGTCAGAAGACAATAGTTAATCGTAAACTAAAGCTACCAGGCCAGGACAGAAAAGGCATTCGTACACTTTAATGAAGAAAGAAACGACTTGGAATCCGTAGGGGGTCAGGATATAGTGGTAGGAGTGGGGGATGCGGGTGACGAGTCCTTTGGGTCGCAACCGTCGCAAGTCGCAGGACATCTTGGCACTGGAGTAGGCTTCCGGTGGTATTCCTAAGATCTGGGCGATGGATTGGCGGAGCGGTCTTATTACTCACTCCGCCAGCACATATACATTTACCGAGATAAGCGTCTGCCCCGAGGCGCCCGACGTCAGGAGTACCCCCTACTATCCAATAACCTACCCCAAGTAATTATACACAAAAATCCATACCCTAGCAAATGAGTGAGCAGTTGGGGATTCGAAGCAGTACTAATAGGTCTGAAAGGCCACCGGATGCGCTCTGTGGCGTTTGGCGAATCAATCAACCCCATCCTGGGTCAATGACTTAGCTCAGAAAGCCTCATGAGCCTGCCTCAGCCCTTTTTCGCATAGTACTGCTTCGAATCCCCCAGTTCTCATTTTGAAGCCAGTGTTTGGTAGGACAAGCTGTTAGCTTGTCCAGGAGGCGACAATCTATAGTTGTCCTACTTTGTTCACCAGCCAATGCCTTGATAGTTCTCATCGGTCCCGTCCAACTCCTCTTTGATGCGTATCAAGTCAATGACGATATGACCACTGTTGGCCCCATCGAGGAAGCTGGCAGCCGCCGGCAGCCGGTTGCCGACGACCAATACCTCGGATGCGGCTAAAATTTCGTCGAAGGATGAGCACAGCAACGACGAAATATGAGGAATCACTTTTTCAATATATTGTTTATTGGCTCCCGTTAACCGGGCCAGGGAGACGTTTTCGTCGTAGATTTTCAAGTCGTAGCCTTTGCCCAGTAATGTCTCGGCGAGATACACCATGGGGCTCTCGCGCAGATCATCCGTACCAGCTTTGAAGCTCAGTCCCAAAATACCCACTCGCTTCTTGCCGGTCCGCAACACCATCTCCACGCCCAACCGGGCTTGCAACTCATTGCTGCGTGGGATGGCCTGCAAAACCGGCAGATCCAGATCTTCCTGGCGCGCCTGGTAAAGGAGAGCCCGCAAATCTTTGGGCAGGCAAGACCCACCAAAAGCGAAACCGGGCTTGAGGTAAGCCGGAGAGATATTTAGCTTGGTATCCATGCTGAAGACGCGCATCACCTCATGGCTGTCCACTCCCACTTTTTTGCAGAAATTACCCATCTCGTTGGCAAAGGTGATCTTCAGTGCGTGAAACGCATTACTCACATATTTGACCATCTCAGCCGTGGGCAGGTCAGTGCGGACAACGGGTGCGTCTATCCCCTCGTAACTGGCCGCCACCTGATGGCCGCTGCGCTCATCCCACTGCCCGATGAGGGTAAAGGGAGGCTGGTGAAAGTCGGCTACGGCAGTTCCTTCCCGTAGAAATTCGGGGTTAGAACACATTCCAAAGTCCTTCCCGACTCGCCGGCCCGATGCTTCTTCCAAAAGAGGTATCACTTCGCCGGCAATCGTGCCGGGTAACACGGTGCTGCGCACAGCAACGACGTGATAGGCATCTCGCCCGGCCAACGCCTGGCCTATCTCCCGCGCTACATTACGCAGATAGCGCAGGTCCAGGCTTCCGTTATCATTGCTGGGCGTGCCCACGCAGATCAACGATAGATCAGCATCAGCAATTGCTTCGGCGGCAATGCCAGTGGCCCGCAAACGCCCGGTGTCCACGGCCTGGCACACCAAGTCACCCACCCGGGCTTCAATGATGGGACTTTGGCCGGCGTTGATCATCTCCACCTTCAGCGGATTCACGTCTACACCGGTCACCTGGTGCCCGGCGTCAGCCAGGCAAGCCGCCGAGACACAACCGACGTATCCTAATCCAAAAACAGCGATGCGCATTGAGACCTCCGTGTGCATAGTATTTACTAACCCACATTCTAAAGTAGGATAATAGGAACAAAATATGAAACTGGTTAGAAAAAAGTTAGAGAGCCAGTCGATGACAGCGGCCTGGCTTGGGCAGGAGTGCTTCCAGCCAGGAGGTCTCAAGCATCCGATGCCAAGGGGGCGACCAGGCATCGCCCCCTTGGTAAAGTCCATCAAAAGATCCTGCTTAAGGTTGTCTATCTAAGGATGATGGGCAGGTAGACCTTACGCAGGGCTAAAGTCGGCTCGGGGTCCTCGCCATCTAACAGACCATCGCCGTCGGTATCGGGGTTGTTGGGATCAGTGCCGTTCTGGTATTCCTCCCCGTTGGTCAAGCCGTCATTGTCAGCGTCGTTATCAGCATCGTCCACCAATGGATCGAGGCCATTG